>JASFIT010000465.1:0-3503 GCA_050122535.1 Desulfobacteraceae bacterium
TGGTCAGGGAGGGGAGATTCCGCGAGGACCTCTATTTCAGGCTTCAGGTGTTTCCCATCACCATTCCACCCCTTAGAGAGAGAGTGGGTGACATTCCTGCGCTGGTGCACCACTTTATACGCAAAACGTCCCGCGAGATGAAACTATCCACCACTCCCACCCTAGCCCATGGGGCCATTGAGCGGTTGATGAGCTATCAGTGGCCGGGTAATGTAAGGGAACTTGAAAACCTCGTTGAGCGCGCCCTGATTCTAAGCCGGGGGGAGTCTCTTACATTTTCTGATCTCCACCCTCCCGTACCTCAAGAGACAGGGCAGTCTCCACCCTCGATTGAAAATGAAACGATGAACCTGAACTTGGCTATGGCCAGGCATATTCGCAGGACGCTTGAAATGACGGGGGGGAAGGTGGAAGGAAGGGAAGGGGCTGCCGAACTCTTGGGCATCAATCCGGGTACTCTGAGGCACCGCATGCGTAAGCTGGGCATCCCGTTTGGCAGGGTGGCGAGAAAGAGACAAGGCGTTGAATGGAGTAAATCTCTATAGGACAAGTCCGTTCTGAGAGCAAATAATTACGGGCAATTCTGCTTAAAGAGAGAGTTCGTTAGGCTTTTAGATTCTTCGACCAACCTCAGCGCCTTCCCGCATGGCATCAACGCCCCTTCTAGGCGCAGCAGCATCACCAATGACGTAGACTTCTTTCACTTTCCCTTTAATCTCATCCACGATTTCTTTTCTTGATTTGACCCCAGTCGCTAGCACTATGGTATCAAACCCTTGCCATGTTTCCTTGGTTCCATTCTTTGTCACCACGATTCCTTTCCTACTCATTTCATCAACTTTGGTGGATGTAAATATTCTGATACCGCGTTCTCTTAGCCTGTGAAGCAAACTCCATCTTACTGTTGCTCCCACATCCTTTCCCACTCTTTTGAGTATCTCGACGACAGTGACTTCGTTTCCTTTGTCTTGTAAGAAATCTGCCGTCTCAAGCCCAAGGCCTCCACCGCCAACGATGAGTACCTGTTTGCCTATGGGGCCGTATCCTCTAAGGACATGATGCGCCGTAATCACCTTTTCTTGCTCCATACCCGGGAGGGTAGGAACTGAAGGTACCCCTCCTGTTGCCACAACGACCACGTCAGGGCTCTGATGGGCCACATGGGCCGCTGTGGCCGTCTTACCCAGCCTTACTTCGACGCCGAGTTTCTGTATCTGTTTGGCCAGGTAATGGATCAAGTCAATGAACTTTTCCTTGTGCGGAGGCGTCGCTGCCAACCGCCACTGACCCCCCAGCTCATCTCCTTCTTCATAGAGTCGAACATGATGACCCCTCGATGCGGCCACCCTTGCGGCCTCTAAGCCTGCAAGGCCACCCCCAACAACCACAACACTTTTCGGGTCAACGGCGGGGATGCGCTTGAACTCCGTCTCCTTCCCCGCTTCGGGATTGACGAGACAAACTAAAGACCCGAACATGCTTTTTTCGATGCAGGTGTTACACTGGATGCATTTTCGGATATCTTCACGTTCTCCCCCTAGAGTCTTTTGGATCATTTCAGGATCCGCGATCAAGGCCCTAGTCATGCCGATCAAATCAACCTTTCCAGCCTCTAGGACTTCCTCTGCGAGGCTGAGGTTGCCAATGCATCCACCCCCTAAAACCGGCACATCAACCACGCTCTTTATCCCCTCGGCCAGAGGGACGTAGCACCCGGGGGGTGTCTCATAACCGGGTACAATGGTGGGATAGGATCCATTGACGCCTGCTGAGATACTGATAAGATCCAACCCGGCCTCAACCAGAAGGGGGGCCACAGCCTTCGCATCCTCGAGGACAAGTCCTCCTGGAATATTATCCGCCCCATTAATTCGGCAACTCACAAGAAGGTGGTGTTTCACTTTTTCTCGTACGCGCTTAATAATTTCAACAGCAAATTTCGCCCGGCCTCTGGCGTCACCGCCAAATTCATCTTTTCGTATATTGCTCAGGGGGGATAGAAATTGGCTCACCAAATAACCATGAGCACCATGAATTTCCACGAGGTCGAATGCAGCCGCACGGACTCTTCTGGCAGCCTCGGCAAATTTCTCGATTAACGCCTCAATCTCATCCCGGGACAGTTCTTTAGGAACTTCGGCATTCGGTGACCAGGGCAACGGGGAAGGGGCCACAAGGGGGGGATCGTTCTTGCTGCGAATCAAATCTCCCTGTCTGCCCAGGTGGTTTATCTGAATGCCCGCTAAGGCGCCATTGGAATGTATGGTTTCCACCAGTTTCGCCAATGGTGGAATGAACCTGTCCTCGTAGAGACTTAAGCACCTGACCGCACTCGTTTTATCGATCATAACAGGCTCTACCATAACGAGTCCTACACCGCTTCGGGCCCGAGGCTCAAAAAAATCCTCGTACCTTTCATTACTCGTGCCATCCGTGGAAAAATTCACCTGCACCGGTGTCATCACGATCCTGCTTTTGAGCTTCTTATTTCCGATCTTTATCGGCGCGAACAACTTTTGGAAGGCCTTTCCTTCCATTTCTCTGCACCCTCCAGGTTTAATTGAGGATAATGGTCAGAAGTAATTCAGACGTAATACTTAGAGGCATAATAGTTCAGCGCTTATGTAGCCATTCCTATACTGATTCAAGCATTTGCCTGTCAAGCCTCGACTCTGGTACCTTGTTCTTTGCGTGATGGTGTATCGTTTAACTCTCTTGTTAAAGGGAACAAAAGCAAGATTAATCCCTTGAGCATCTCAAACGATCAAAGAAAATATTACATAATTAATAATAGAGTGGTTTTTTGTTTCAAGAAGGAATAGATTTTAGTATATTCTGAGAGGAAACGAGGAGCTTTTTAGCTGAGTTCACAAACCGAGGACCTTCCAGTGATTTTTAGGAGACTGGCATAAATTGATGTCAAGGTAATACAAGGGAGGAAAAGCATGATAGCGAGGGTTGTATTCATTCAGCCAAAGCCGGGCGGGAAAGAAGAGGGCGCAAGATTGTGGGACAACGAAGTGGCCCCGCTTCTGGAGAAACAGGAAGGATTTTACCGAGCATTCAGGATGGAGGATCGTGACAGTCCTGAGGGGTTAGTCGTCGAATTCTGGGAGAGCAGCGATGCAGAAGAGACATGGCGCAAAAGCAAGGCACGTGAGGAACTCTCTCGCAAGCTTTACGCTACCGTTAGCGAGCTCAAGGTAAATAGGCCCTTTGAGTTGGTCAAGGAGATCCAACGCCAGGATTAAGGGCAAGGATCAGTATTTCTTAGCCCTGCCTCCAAAGGACAAAGGCGGTTATTTTTGCCTGTTACCCCTAAAAGGGTATGGCGAAAATAGCTGAGCCGCGGATCCTAGTATAAGTAAGAGAAAGGAGACGGTTTAGACTGCTATGCGAATGAGATCAACTGGATTGGGAACAACGGAGTTAGTGGGTGAAATCAGTGACATCACCAAAGTGGGTGGCTATCTGGTTCTCCATATGAATACGACGGAGCCGGT
>JASFIT010000466.1:0-3493 GCA_050122535.1 Desulfobacteraceae bacterium
ACTTTCCTGGATTCCAGGTCTCGCCCAACCCTGTGCCGAGTAGGGGCCAGGCTTGAGGGCTCGCCCGGAATGACGGTTTTGACGAATGGCGACGCAGTCTCTCCCCCTTTTTACCCCTTCATCGCCCCTGCAGTCAGCCCCCCAACGAGACGGCGTTCAAAGAAGAGAAATAAGGCCAGGATGGGTATGGTCACCATGACCGATGCGGCCATGACCAGCTGTTTGGACAGATGAACACTGCTTTCCAGCTGTACCACCCCTCTGGATAGGGTGAATTTCTCAGGGGTATCCAGGAACATGAAGGCGAAGAGAAACTCATTCCAGGCAATCATAAAAGTGTACAGGGCAACGCTAGCAAGGGCGGGTGCCGAGAGAGGAATGACAATTCTCCAAATGACGCCCAGACGGCTGCAACCATCAATCAACCCTGCCTCCTCCATCTCAGCAGGAAGAGTCTGGAAATAGCTTCGGAGCATATAGAGGGCTACAGGAAGGGTCTGCGCCAGGTAAACAAGGATGAGAACGTGAATCGAGTCCCTTAGACCCATCCGGGAAAATACGACGTACAGGGGAATGACTAAGACAATGGCCGGGAACATGTAGATGAGCAAAATGCTGGTGGACATAAACCCCCGGCCCCGGAAACGGAGTCTCGTAACGGCATACCCCCCCACGGTGGCCAAGGTCACTGAGAGTAGCACGGTGATGATCGAAACGTATACACTGTTTGTTATATAGCTCGAAAAGCCGTGTTCAAAGAGCACTTCATAATAGGCGCGAAAATCGATCTTACCCATGTCCAGCCCCAGGTTGGCGGGGTTCATCAAGATCTCTTCCAGAGACTTGAGGGATGAAACAATCATCCAGTAAAAAGGAAAGGCCACCACAATAATGAAGATCAGGAGGCCCACCACCCTGAGGACACGAATGATATTATTTTCCAGTCGCTCCCGACTCATCTTTAAACCATGACCCTCAACTATGCCAAATGCGTGTTAAGTTTATTGCTTCATTTAAACTGTCCAAAAGCAATCCTCCCCGTTTCTCCATTTCCCCATTTCCCCGGTTCCCATAAGGTCTATTCCTCTTTTAACATCCAGCGGAAGTAGATGATGAGGAAAAGCGAAAGGATGCCAAAGAGGACGATGGCAACCGCTGAGCTAGCCCCTATGTTAAATTCACCAAAGGCGTAATCATAGACCTTGATGGTCAAGACTTTGGTTCCCGCCTGGCCTCTCGTGAGCAGGAAGATGTCGTCGAACTTGTTGATGGTCCAGATAAACCGGAAGAGAAAGAGTGTGGAAAGAACAGTAGTGAGTTGTGGCAGGGTGATATGAAAAAACCGCTGAAAAGGGCTTGCCCCGTCCACGGACGCTGCCTGGTAAAGCTCATCCGGGATGGCCTGAAGCCGGGCGAGGATAAACAAGAATGCAAAGGGAAAGTAACGCCATCCCTCAAATAGGATCACAGAAGTGAGTGCAAGAGGTATCCGTAGTTCCATCCCCAAGATGTTCAAAACCCACCATCGCTGGGAAAGGAACGGTATGGGCTGAGCAAGGAGCCCTTTGTTTACGGCTGCCCAGTTCAGGACACCCAGTTGGGGGTCCAGTATGAAGCTCCAGGTGAAGGTGACGGCCACAACGGGCGCAATATAGGGCGAGATGAAAAGCCCCCGCACCAAACCCCTGCCGGGAAACTCTCCCTGGACCAGAAGGGCCGCGATCAATCCCAGGAGAATGGACAGGGCACTACCGGAAATGGTGTAGATCAAGGTGGTCCGGAGGACCGGCAGAAAGTCGGGATCTCCAAACACCTTCTGGAAATTCTGCAGGGTCAAGTTAAACTTTACAAAGGATAAGCTCCGAAGATCTGCCAAGGACACCGGCTTGATACTGAGCCATAGATTCCAGATTACTGGAAAGATCACAAAGGCGAGCACGACGGTGAATGCGGGAAACAACATCCAAAAGGCAAGCCGGGCTTCGTTATCAAAAAAAGTTGGGGTTCGTCCTTTCATAAGATTAGGTCCTCACCACAGAGGCACCCGCCGTCGCCGAGGCTTTGGCGGGGCAAGCAGAGGTCACAGAGAAGAGAGATTTTTTCATTGGGCGGGAGATACCACCCAATGGAAATAGACATCTGCCTTCGGCTTTAGGCAATTCAGTTTCTATGAAGAGTGATTGACTTTCAGCTTTTGGCACTTCCAGCTGCAAAGACCCGCCCGAAGGGCTGAGTTTTTTGTCCGATCGGCATCTCCCGATCGGACAAAACTAATATAGAACCTCTGTGATCTCTATGCCTCTGTGGTGAATAAAGTATTCTTTATTCCAGGGCTTTTACTCGCTTGTCCATCATCTCAGCGGCCTGTCTCGCGCTAAGCTCACCGTCCAGGAATCTTTTCAGAATCTCTGGAATAACTTTTGTCTGGTATATCTTGAATATGAGGGCCCCCTTCCCTTCTGAGAATCCCCAGCGATCAAAACCATCTAGTCCGGACATGATGGTTTTCACCACATCCGTCCCGTAGAACTCAGAAATCTTCGCTCGCGTCGTCACTCCAAACTCTAGCCCCATCCAGCCTTTAATATAGCGATTGGGCTCATCCTTGGTCCCCTTATGGAGAGGCAGTTTCCCTTCCGCCGCCATACCCAACCAGCTCAGATACCCATCGCTCAGGAGAAATTTGACCCACTTTTTGGCCGCGGCCTTGTCTGCGTCGCATGTAATCCCTAGATAGTTTATCTGGCCATATTGAGCCGCCCCTTTAGGCCCCTTAATGATGGAAACGAAACCCGTGTTTTTGGCCAGGAATCCTGGTCTCCCTTTGGCCATGTCAGGGACAACGGGCTGATCCCGACGAAGCCCGGAGAGTTCATCCAGGATGAATGGAGACCAGATGATCATGGCCGCTCGTCCTGAGAGATAGTCCATGCGGGTGTGTAGCCAATAGAGATTTCCAGGTGGGGTGAATCGTTTCAGGGCCTTGTAAAACTCCAGAGTTTGCACCATTTCGGGAGTATCCAGGTCCACTTTCCCTGATTGATCCGTGAGTCTCACCCCATTGGACAGGGCCAGGTGCTCGAAGACTTGCTGTGTATAGGTTTGCCCTGGGTCTGTGGCCGCTTCGAAGCCCCACATCAAAGGGGGGTTGTGAAGGGCTTGGGCCCCTTTGAGCAAGTCGTCCCAGTGGTCAGGCACAGGTAACCCTTTTTCTTCAAAGAGGTCCTTACGGTAGAGTAAAAGTTGGCCCCATCCGTCGGTTGGTATGGCCGCAAAGCCACCCGAAAACCGGGCCAGGTTCAGCGGGCCTATTCCAAACATATCCTCGCCAAGAAGACTCACCACCTCGGTTGCAGATCGACCATCCAATATCCCGGCGTCTGCCCATCCGATGGTGAAGTCGATAGGGTGGAAAAGCACATCCGGAAGGGATCGGGCTGCAAAGGCGGCCGTGACCCTTTCAGCCAGGAGATTTTCCTGCACAGGGACGACA
>JASFIT010000467.1:0-3489 GCA_050122535.1 Desulfobacteraceae bacterium
GTGCCAAATGGCCCCCTGTCTCAGACACGGTCTCCACAATCTTCTGCCTAATTTCAGCAGCGAGCTGTTCCAGTGCCTGCGGGTCCAACTCTTTGAGATCTGCGGGGCTGTTGATGGTCTCAAGAATGCCTGTCTCTTTTTCGCCTTCTTTCATGTTCTTCTCGCAATGATGTACTTGGCAATATGTCTCAGGGGCTCTGCCCTCTGATCAAAGGGCGCAAGGGATTCAATGGCCCGATCAACCAGCTCTTTTTGGATCTCCTTGGATCTTTTTAAGCCAACGACTGCGGGGAAGGTGATTTTCTCCTGACGTGTATCGCTTCCCACGTTCTTCCCCAATTCCCCGCTATCCCCCTCAATATCAAGGATGTCATCGGAAACCTGAAACGCCAAACCTATGTTCTGGCCATATGAGGCGAGGGCCTTTAGCTGGTCCTCCACCGCACCCGCCAAGATGGCCCCTGAAACGACTGAAGCTGATATCAAAGCGGCCGTCTTACGGGCGTGGATGAATTCAACAATAGAAGGATCCACCTCCTTCCCTTCCGACTGTATATCAACCACCTGTCCTCCCACCATCCCCTCATATCCAGCCGCTTGAGCGATCAGGGCTATTGCAGCCAAAAGGGCATCAGGTCTCACCCTGTTTAAAAAATCTGGGCTTGTCATAACATGAAAGGCTTCTGTCAGGAGTCCATCTCCGGCCAGGAGGGCCACGGCCTCTCCGAAGACCTTGTGACTGGTGGGTTTTCCCCTTCTCATGTCATCGTCGTCCATGACAGGGAGATCGTCGTGGATAAGGGAGTAGGTATGTATCAGCTCAATGCCGCAGGCAACAGGCAACACGTCTTTAGCTTCTCCACCCACAGCTTCAGCACCGGCTATGCAGAGGATGGGTCTCAGCCTTTTTCCCCCGGCAAAGAGACTGTAGCCCATGGCACTGACGATGTTGGCTGCAGGTCCTTCTGGGGCTGGAAAAATGCCCCCGAGGGTCTCCTCGACAATAGCCCTTTTTTCATTGAGATAGGCCTTAAGGTCCATTTTCAGGTCTCGTCTTTTGACTCCATTTCAAAGGGCTGCTGTGTATATTTCCCATCGCTTTCTTTGACCAGCATGTTGACCTTCTCCTCTGCCTCTTCAAGCTTCTTGGAACAAAAGCCGATAAGTTTCACGCCCTCCTCGAAAATTGCCAGAGAGTCGTCAAGAGAGAGATCACTGCTTTCGAGGCTTTGGACAATCTCTTCCAGTCTTTCCATGGCTTCCTCAAATTTCTTCTCTGCCATTATTCCTCCAGTTGTTGACTTAGGGCGACGAGCCGCAAAGGATTGATCCTATCCCCGTTAATTCTTATCCCCCAATGAAGATGCGGACCCGTGGCACGTCCTGTTGAGCCCACAAGACCGATAACATGCCCCTTTGTGACCTTCTCCCCTTTTTGGACGTCTATCCTGTCCAGGTGAAAGTACATGCTCAGGATGCCTCCTCCGTGGTCGATCACGACCGTCAGCCCTGTGAAAAAATGATCCCCTGTCAGAACCACCTGCCCGCGGTTGATCGCCTTTATGGGCGCCCCTCTTTCGCTTTTCAGGTCTACGCCAGAATGGGGCGATCTGGGTTGATTGTTAATGATGCTGCGCTGGCCAAAGGCCCCAACCACTTTGCCAGGAACGGGCCTTATAAATGGGCCGCTCCAGAGAGGGGGGGATGGTTTGGCTTCCCACAGGCCTTTCATGCGTTTGGATTCTTTCTTCGCTCTTCGATCGCTTTGGGAATCCAAATCTACCATATTTTTGGGGAGGGTCAACCTCCGCACCCCATAGTCTTTTTCACGGATCTCCAGTGCCAGTTGCCTTTCGGTGCCTGAACCAGGCATTCTTACCAGAACCTTATAATGCCCAGGCTTGGCCATAAGATCTGCCACCAGATATCCATACCACTCTGTTTTCTGAGGGTTCGCAGCGAGAAAGACCTCTTTTCCCAACCAGAGGACGACAGGGGGATGCCCGCCCTCAACACGAATTGTGATAAGACACAGATCCCCCTGGCCAATGCTGTTGGAGGACAGATGAATAGGAGATTGAGAAAAGGCCATTGCGGCACAGAACCCCGAAAGCAGCTGTGATCCCAAAACCATGAATAAAAAAGTTCTCCATCTCATATTGATGATAGTGCCTCTAGTGTTTTCCGAAAATATGCAAAAATGCCCCGTTTTTCAAAACAGGGATGAATGGCATCCTTTGTCATGCCCGCTCCCGCCTTCGCGGGGATAAACTCCAGCGGGAATCCAGAAAACTTTCATGAGATGTTTGATACCTGGATGCCCGCCGGAGTTTATCCCGCACTCGATGCGGGACGGGCATGACGGATTGTTGAAACGGCTTTCAATCAATGAATGTTCCTTTTCTTCCTAGGCCTGGTAATTTTTTCTATCTGGCAGAGCAGATCCCCTTTAGCCAATGTTACACCCACATGGTCTCCCTTTTTAAGGCCTGCAACATCCCTTAAGATGATCTTCTCTGGGAGCTTTCTGGTAATACTATAGCCCCTTTCCATCACTAAAGTGGGATTGAGGTCCTTTAACCTCTGCCCATAATGGGAGAGGGCCATGCGATTCTCCTTGAGCCTCTTGAGTATCATGAGGACAAGGGCGCGTCTATGGAAGTCAATTCGCTGTTCTAAGGACCCGAGCAACTTGATAGGAGAATATAGGAGAAGGGCCCGGTTTTCCCCTCTTAAATTCTTTTGGTGTTCTTTAATCGTCAGATCTATCAGCTTGAGAAGCCAGCCATGCAGTTCGTCAAGGCGCATCCAGGAGTCGGCGATACCCTTTCTTGGATCGCGCAGACCCTTTGCCAATAGTGCCAGCTGCTGATTTAGATTGCCAAGATATGTCTTAGTGTACGACTCTAAACGGCCTCTCATCTCTTTAAAGCGCTCTACCAGGGATTCTTTCTCCATCACGATAAGCTCAGCGGCTGCAGACGGGGTAGGGGCCCTGAGATCCGCTGCCAGATCGGAGATGGTGATGTCGATCTCATGCCCAACCGCAGATACCACCGGTATGCGCGATGCCCTGATGGCCAATGCCAATGCCTCCTGGTTAAAGGCCCAAAGATCTTCCAATGACCCGCCTCCCCGGGTCAGAACGATGGCGTCCACATCGAGCTCCCGATTAACCGTGTCCAGGGCCTCCACCATCTCGGCAGTCGCTTCATCTCCCTGCACCTTTACAGGAACCACAATGATCTCGATATTCGCAAATCGGCGGTGGATGATTTTCAAGAAATCCCGGATGGCTGCCCCTGTGGGCGAAGTAATGACTGCCACCCTCTGAGGGAGAAAAGGCAGGGGCCTTTTGATTTCTTCGTCGAAAAGCCCTTCTGCGGCCAACTTCTCTTTAAGTTGCTCAAAGGCGAGTGCCAGGGCACCTATCCCCAGGGGTTCCAGATAATCCAGAATAATCTGATATTCTCCGCGTGGCTGGTAGAC
>JASFIT010000468.1:0-3451 GCA_050122535.1 Desulfobacteraceae bacterium
CTTTTCGATAGTTTTAATGAGATCTGCACAGAGAAAGGGTTCTCAGCCCAACTTCCCTCAGCCAGTATCATGTCTCCCATGAGTTCTATTCTAGGAAGCAGCGGGCTCATGAAGTGGATGATCAAACATCCGGAAGCCGTGCACCGCTTGGCTGAAAAGTTGCTCCGTTTTAATACGAAGGTGGCTGGAATCACTTTGGAGAAATACGGGGCCAAGAATTGCAGCGTGACGACGCAAGTCCCCTTAGAATCCAATCACGTGCTATCCCCTGACGCCTTTGAAGAATTCTGCCTACCCTACATCACGAGACTGCACGGACTTTATCTTGAGAGTGGCGTGCGTGCAACCATGATACACCTATGTGGGGATCATAAGGGTAATCTCAAGTATTGGAAAAAGGTCCCTGTCCCTGATAGGGCGATCTTTAGCATAGGGGATGATATGGACTTGAAAGGGACGGGAGATTTCTTGGGGGAAAAATTCATACTCGCAGGGAATATGTCTACCACAGTTCTTCAATTGGGAACCAGGGCCGAGGTAAAGGAGGAGGCCAGAAGATGTCTCCGCCAGGCCAAAGGACGTCCAGGTGGGTTTATCCTGATGCCCGCCTGTGAATGGCCTCCCATGGCACCTCCAGAAAATCTTGAGGCGGTCAGGGAGGTTCTGATGGAAGATGGTTTTTATTAGAGGTGAAAATGCCTCAGGTCTACGCTGAGAAAAAATGACGAAAGGATTGAAGATGGATCACACAGACTGGGTGAAGAGGGAATTGAAGCCGCTGACCGAGTCCCTCGGTTTCAGATACACGCCCCGTGAGGAGTTGGAAGACCGACTGAGCAGGCTCAGAGGACATATGGAAAGAGCGGGAATAGCGTCCCTTCTGGTGGTCCAGAAGATGGACCTTTACTACCTTTCTGGCACCACACAGGATGGCCTTCTCTTTGTCCCCGTGGACGGGAGACCCCTACTCATGATCAGGAGGGAGCTGGAAAGGGCCAAATTAGAATCGCCCCTTGAGGAGGTCGTCAGCCTAAAATCAACCCGTGACCTCCCCTCCCTTATACGCGATCACTGGGGGAGGCTCCCCCAAGTGCTTGGCCTGTCTATGGATGTCCTTCCTGTGAGGGACTATTTAAGATACCAGGGGCTCTTTTCAGACACCAAGTTCATAGATATCTCTTCGGTCATGAGAGACACGCGCAAAATCAAATCCCCGTTTGAGATCGAACTCATGAGAGCGGGGGCAGAGATAGGGAGAAAGGTTTACCAGGAAGGCAAAGAGATTCTCAAAGAGGGGATGACCGAGATTGAGTTTGGGGGTCTTCTGGAAGCCGCGGCCAAGAGGCACGGCCATGAGGGGCTCCTCAGAGTGAGATCCCTCAACTATGAGGCCTATTCCTGGCATGTGCTAAGCGGTCTGAGCGGGGGGATAGTGAGCCAATCCGATTCTCCCATGGGCGGATTGGGACTCTCCCCAGCCTTCCCCGTAGGGGCCAGCCTCCGAGTCATGCGGGCGCACGAGCCCATTCTGGTGGACTTTGGGATCTGCTACCACGGTTACCAGGTGGACGAGACCCGCATGTTTTCCATCGGAGAGATGGGGAAAAAGTTCAGCGATGCTTACCAGGCCTGCCGGGAGATCTACGACGCCGTTCTGGATGAAACCCGGCCTGGTGCCGACTGTGATGCACTTTTCCAGAAGAGCATTCAAATAGCAGAGAAACTGGGTTATGGGGACAGTTATCTGGGGCCGCCAGGACTACAAACGCGGTTCATTGCCCATGGCATCGGCTTGGAACTCAATGAACCCCCTTTTCTGGCACAGGGACACGCCTATCCCCTAGAAAGGGGGATGACCTTTGCCTTGGAGCCTAAAATTGTTTTCCCAGGGGAAGGCGCCGTGGGATTTGAAAACACGGTGTTGGTCACCCAGGAAGGGTATGAGGTTCTCACCACAGTGGAAGACGACATCTTACAGGTCTGAGGGCATCCCAGGCCCTCCGGAAAAGTCCGTCACTTCACCTCGCATCTGCCCTGGTACAAACTCCGGAGGGCGTCCAGAAAGCAACAAGATCTCTACATTCCCACGTGCGAAGCTGTGCCGCAATTGGACATAACTGTCATTCCGGGCGAGCAGAATGATACTGAGCGATTCATAACCATGAAGTCCGTCCCTATCACATCAATTATCTTTACGCCAAAAGGCCGCTACGTCTGCCTGCTTGCCATACCCAAAAATATCATCGGCCTTGACAATGGAAGCGTCCAGTTTGGCAAATCGCTCGATGAACCAGCGAGTGACATCATGTAGAGCCCCGTCCGGCTTATTGAACGGGCAAACCCGAATGCAGTTCCCGCAATCGCACGCGTTTTTGGCCCAGAATTTGAAGCACTTCTCCATATCGGCGTACCACTTGAAGGCTCCGCCCGCGTTGGATTTATTGAGCGGTTCCACACTCCTTGGACCATGGGGGAGGGCTTGGGGGGGACAGTGTTTGGCACACTTCTTACAGGCCTCGCAGAATTCGGTCGCGCCGAACTCCATGGGTTCATCACATACCAGCGGAAAATCGGTGAAGATCTTGCACAGCCGGACGCGGGGTCCGAACTTTGGTGTTATCAAGATGTTGTTGCGTCCCAATTCACCCAACCCAGCCTGTATGGCGTAGGGCACACTCATGGCCGTATCATTGCCTGTGGGTATCGCCTTATAGCCCAACTGGCGCAAAAACTTGGCGAGAAGTCCCGCCGTAAAGGCCATTCTCGAATAACCTAGACCCGTGTCAGCCCCGGCAATGAACGTGGGGGTGTATTTGTAGTACTCATAATCCATAGCGACCGCCATGCTTATGACGTAGGCGTATTCATCCGGGATGTGGATGTCATATTCGGTGCGTGTCACCAGATGGAATCCCTTGGTGTAGATCCAGCGCCTGTCCATTTTGCTGATACCCACCATGTCAGCGCCATAGAGTTTGGCCGCCTTTTTGACCAAACGGGTGTTGTATCCCGGATCACTGGAATCAAACTTTAGGCCTTCGGGCAATTCGTTCACGCCCTGCGTCTTATCCTCCCAGCTGTAGAGACCAAAATCCTTCTCAACCACACCTCGGCCAAATCTCATCTCCAGGGCCCAACCCGCATTTCGAAAGGAAATGTCTTCGTGACGGAATCCGGGCCTGCTTTGGGGTGTTACAACCCCGTAATAGCTCCGTCCCGCCTCCCTCAGCTCAGGTTCCCATCGCGCCCGTTTGAACATCTCGTTCTTCTGCTCAAATGCTTCTGCATCCTCGGCATTGTACTTTGTTTCAAAATCCATTTTCCTTGGCATGGCTCACCTCCGACTCCAATCTCACAAAGACCGCATCATTTTGCTCAATCACCCCATCTACAACACCCACAGTTGGCTTCGTAAAATGCCCTTTGGTCTTCCACAATTCCCTTGACAAAT
>JASFIT010000469.1:0-3445 GCA_050122535.1 Desulfobacteraceae bacterium
GCTCATGTCTGCCAAGGCATTGCTCGACGAAAATCCCAACTCCGTCGAGGAAGAGGTGAGGATAGCTATTGCCGGTAACCTTTGCCGCTGCACGGGCTATGTGAAAATTGTTGAGGCTATATTGGCAGTCTCACAGCAAGGAGGATAAAAATGAGGCTTCCTAAATTTGAGTATCTTGATCCAAAGACCATTGAAGAGGCTTGTTCCCTGCTATCTCAACACGGAGATAAGGCCCGATTGATAGCCGGCGGGACTGACCTGCTGATCATTATGAAACATAAAGAGGTAACGCCTGAATATCTCGTTGGGCTAAAGGGCATACCCAATCTGGACTCTATTGACGCTGATGCCGACGGCGTGAGGATCGGAGCCTTAGCCACCCTCAGGTCCATTGGTGACTCTGCGGTTGTTCGGGAAAGATTTCCTTTTCTGGCTGATATTGCGGGCAAAATGGCTACCCACCAGATTCGCAACATGGGGACCATTGGGGGCAACATATGTAATGCGGCTCCTTCAGCTGACACTGCCCCATCGCTTATCTGCTTGGGCGCCAAGGCGAAGCTTGTGGGCCCAAAAAAGGAGAGAATTGTTGCTGTGGAAGAATTCTTTACCGGTCCTGGTGAGACCGTGCTCAAGGCTGGAGAAATCTTGACCGAGATCCAGGTGCCCAATCAACCGGCCCATACCGGCGGGGCCTACTTAAGACTCACCCGGCTTTCCATTGACTTGGCCGTGGTTGGTGTGGCTGCGCTGGTCACATTGGAGGGTAAAGGTGGGTCATGCAAAGAGGCCAGGATAGCCCTGGGAGCAGTCGCCCCCACCCCCATAAGGGCCAAGAAGGCTGAAGGGGTTATAACGGGTAAGAAGATAGAGGACAGCCTAATCGAGGAAGCCGCACGAATAGCCTCTGCGGAGGCGCGTCCCATAACCGATGTTCGAGGCTCAGCCCCTTACCGGACAGATATAGTAAGGGTGTTGACGAAACGAGCAATAGGACAAGCCCTGGAGCAAGCCAAATGAGCCTGACCAGTATTGAAAGATTGGAGGAAAAAAGAAGATGAAGGAACGTCAAGTGAAGGGTTACTGGTTGCGAAAGAGAGAGGTTGAGGAAAAAGAACTCTCAGTCGTGGGCCAGAGTTTTCCGAGAATAGATAGTGGTGTAAAGGTCACGGGTGAAGCAAGGTATGCTGGGGATCTCAAGTTTCATGGAATGCTTTACGGCAAAGTACTGAGGAGCCCCCATGCCCATGCCAAGATTCTCAATATCGATACCAGCAAGGCGAAGAAACTTCCCGGCGTAAAGGCGGTCATCACAGGCAAGGATACCCTCGGGGTCAAATATGGCATCTGGCGGCTTCGCCCGGAGACCATGGATGAACAGGGCCTTGCTACGGATAAGGTCCGCTATATAGGCGATGAAGTCGCTGCCGTGGCAGCCATCGATGAGGACATGGCTGAGGAGGCACTGGAACATATTAAGGTGGACTACGAGCCACTGCAGGGGCTCTTTAATCCCGAGGAGGCGATGAAGAAGGGGGCACCTGAAATTCATGAAGGCATCAAAAACAATCTCAGCATAACACGTCGCATAGAGGTGGGCGATGTGGATAAGGCTTGGGACCAATGCGACTGTATCAGAGAGGATACGTTTCGCACTCAGGTGGTGCAACACGTCCCCATGGAGCCACACGCCTGTGTGGCCAGTTTTGACCCCTCAGGTAAACTGACCATCTGGACCTCAAGCCAGTCCCCCTACTTTATTCAATGTTTGTTAGCCATGTCACTGGGTATGCGGGAAGGTGATATTAGGGTCATAAGGCCCCATGTGGGCGGGGGTTTTGGATGCAAACTTGAGCTTCTTGGACACGAATTCTCTTCTTCCCTTCTTTCCAAGCTAACCGGTCGACCGGTAAGGATTGAATATACCCGGGAGGAGGTATTCGTTTGCTCTCGGCAAAAGTTCGGCTTTCTCATGGAGCTAAAGACCGGGGTCAAAAAAGATGGTAAAATCGTTGCTGTAGAGTTTAACAACCTCCTAGATGGGGGAGCCCACCACAGCTATGGTGTCACCACCACCATGATTGCAGGCATCTGTCTGACTTTGCCCTACCGAATTCCTAACTACAGGTATACAGGGCGCCACGTTTACACCAATAAACCGGTAACTGGAGCCATGCGAGGACATGGGGCCAATCAACCTGCTTTTGCCTTTGATTCACAGTTGGATTTACTCGCTGAAGAGATTGGCGTCGATCCGGTAGAGATGAGACTAAAGAACGCTACGCAACCCGGCGATGTAAAGATCCCCAATGTTTGCCACATTTCCAGTTGTGGCATGCAAGAATCTATTGAGAAAGTTGCCCAGAGTATGAAATGGAAAAAGAAGCGGGGGAAATTGCCTGAGGGGCGCGGAATAGGAGTGGGAAGCTATGGCTTTTTTAGCGGAGCCCTTTACAACTACTTCAATACGGAACGTCCTTATAACGAGGCCTGGGTGAGGGTAAATAGTGATGGAACGGTGCACTACTTTACGCTTGCAGCGGAGATTGGGCAGGGTTGCGACACCATCCTCTCTCAGATTGTGGCTGAGGAGCTGGGGGTAAGGCTGGAGGATGTGAGCATTATTTCTTCCGATACGGGTATCGTCACTGGGGATACGGGTGCCTTTAGTAGCCGGACGACCATGATGGCGGGGAACGCTGCTAAGGAAGCTGCCGCAGATGCGAAGCGTCAACTCTTCGGTGCAGCAGCTAAGCTATTGGGGCGAAAGATTCAGGACGAACTGGACGCAAAGGATGGACAGATTTATGTCAAGAGAACGGGTAAGGGCGTCTCAGTGTCTGAGGCTGCCCTGGCCTATCAAAGCGCCAACAGTGGGGCACCTGTTCTTGGTAGAGGGGTCTATACCCCTGCAACCCCAATCAGCGAGGGCACAGTGGTGTCACCCACATGGAGCTTTGGGTCACAAATCATCGAGGTGGAGGTGGATAAAGAAACGGGCGAGGTGAAAGTGATTGATTCGGCCACTGCCCATGACTGTGGAAGGGCCATAAACCCCATGTCTGTAGAGGGACAGCTTGAGGGCTCAATGCACATGGCACTGGGATATGCCTTGAGTGAAGAGGTGAAATTCGAGGAGGGTAAAGTTGTTAATCCTTCCTTTGTGGACTACAAGATGTTTTCCGCTTTGGATATGCCAAAGGTGGATTCTATTGTGGTAGAGACAGATGATCCTCACGGCCCATTTGGCGCAAAGGAATCTGGTGAAGGGCTGACCATACCGACGGCGCCAGCCATTGCCAACGCCATCTACGACGCTGTCGGGGTGAGCATCAAAGACCTTCCCATAACCCCAGAGAAGGTTCTGAAGGCGCTGCAGGAGAAAGCCAAGAAGTAACCCGCTTCATCTCTGCCCTTCCGGGTGAGGCATTCTGACATGTTATGG
>JASFIT010000470.1:0-3433 GCA_050122535.1 Desulfobacteraceae bacterium
GGGGCAAGTTCCGTCTCTATGAACTTTCTCGCGGTCCTGCGAAAGATTTCATGCTCTTCCTTGAACCAGGGACTATACATTTTCCCCTCACCTTCTGATTTCACTTCAGAATTGCCGTCGGTTCTGGATGATGCCGAGACCCCACACGCAAAGCCGTGCTACGGCAAAATATGCCTCGATATGATCTCCTTCATGATTTCCTGAGTTCCGCCGCCGATGGAGAGGATTCGGTTGTCGCGGTAAAGTCTTTCCACCAAGTATTCACGCATGTAGCCAAATCCACCATGGATCTGGACAGCGTCATAGGTGACTTTGTCACTGACCATGCACGCGAAGTTCTTGGCCATGGAGATCTCTTTGATCTGTTTTCTGCCTGCATCTATTTTTGCCGCAACCCGATAGACAAATTCCCTGCTCGCCTCCACGAGGGTGGCCATGTCCGCCAGCTTGTGTCGGGTGACCTGAAAACCGGAAAGGGGCCTCCCAAATGCCTCCCTCTCTTGGGCATATTTCAGGGACTCCTCGATGGCGAGTTGTGCGGTCATAATGGCCATGAGGGAAAGCTGTAATCTCTCGTTTTGAAAGTTTTGCATGATGCCGTAAAAGCCCTGGCCCTCTTTCCCAAGAAGGTTCTCAACAGGCACCTGGCAATCATCAAAGAATATCTGGGCTGTATCCGAGGACCACCACCCCATTTTTCTGAGTTTTCTGGAGACAGAATATCCTGGTGTGTCTGATTCTATGACCAGGAGACTGACGCCCTTGAAGCCTTCTTCACCGGTTCTTACGGCACAGGTCAACTGATTTGCCCTGGCGCCACTGGTGATAAACATCTTGCCCCCGTTCACCACATAGTAGTTACCCTTTCGGACCGCTTTTGTGCGTATATTGGCCACGTCAGAGCCGGCGTTTGGTTCAGTAACGCCGAGGGCCGAGATCTTATCTCCTTTTAGAACGGGGGGGACAAAGCGGCTCATTTGTTCCTCCGTGCCCAGAGACAAAATGGGAGGAATACTGATATCAAAGGACCCGAGACCTGCAACCACACCGGCAGAGCCACCCCGCATCAATTCCTCACAGGCGGCTATTTTTAGAAAAATATCCCCTCCTGAGCCGCCATAAGCCTCCGGATAACCGATGCCCAAGATGCCTGCCTCTCCCGCTTTTCCATAAAGCTCTCTGGGAAACTCGCCCTGTTCCTCCCACGCCTCCACGAAAGGTTTGATTTCACGCTCCACAAATTTCCGGACCGTGTCTCGCACCATGTTGTGCGTTTCGCCAAAATACTCTTGAAAGCCGCTCATGGTGTGCTTCTTTCGTTGTGCCGCACCCATCCCCCGCTTCCCTGCTCGCAGCAAGCGATCTTCGACAAAGGGGAGGATCTTTTGGGTAAGTTGAAGTTAAGAGGATTAGAGCGGAAACATTTGTTCTACCCGCGAGGCCAGCATAATGTCGCCAGTCGCCTTGAGTTGACCGCTCATGAAGGCCTGCATGCCATTCAACTGCTTGTTAACTATGGCAAGCCATGTTTCAGCCGACAGACTCAAAGTCACCGTGGGCGCGTCATGGGTGCCTTCCTTGACCTCGCAGGCCCCGTCCTTGACGATGGCCGTCCAGTTTCCTCCACCCTCTCCGGTGATTTCAAACTGGAAGACCGCATCCAGTCCCGCGGCAGCGCTAGGGTTAAAAACCGAAGCCATGTTGTCAAAAATCTCTTTCACACTCTCAAACGCCATTTTTCTCCTCCTTTTCTTGCTGTTTTTTTAGTTTATTAGCTTATGCCTTTTCTTTCGACTAAAGCGTAGGGTTATCAGGGGGTGGTATGACCACCGCCTCACCTTCGGCAATGGTTTCCTCGCGCTGATTCGTCTAAGTGAGTACCATACGCACCCATTTCTTGTCTTCCAATTTCTCGGCCACCTTTGCCTTTGCAGTGATGGTGTCTCCAAACAAGGTTGGTGCTTTGAAACGGCAGCGAATCTCAAGAGCTATTGTACCCAGTCCGGGCAACATCATCCCTAGGACCCTGGCAATCAGGCTCTGGGGAAGGGCACCATGAGCGATGCGGGTCCTAAAGGGCGTACGCTTTGCAAACTCTTCGTTCAGATGGGCCGGATTGAAATCTCCGCTGATGCCGGCAAAAAGATAGACATCCGTTTCAGTGATCGTCTTGGTAAAGCTGGCCTCTTCACCTATTTGTAACTGATCGTAACTTTTCCCCAGCTCATATTCCATATCACTACTCACAAAATTTAATTAACCACAGACGCGCCATAGCCTCTCGCCCGCCATAGCTTTAGCGGCGGCGGGTGGCGACGGCTGGTCTGCGCCGAATACTATTTTCCTTTGAATTTTGGTTCTCTTTTTTGCATGAAGGCCATCATGCCTTCCATGGCATCTTCAGTAGAGATGGCCTTACCCAACGCTTCGCACAGGTAATCGACCGCTTCTTCAAATGGCATATCGCTCATGGCATAAAAGGCCTCTTTGCCGATACGCATTCCAATAGAACTCTTGGAAGTCAGAAGCTTCATCGTCTCTCGGATCTCATGATCCAGCCGCTCGGGTTCAACGGCTCGTGTAATGAGTCCCATGCGCTCAGCCTCAAGGGCCGGAATTTTCCGACCCGTCAAGACCATGTCCATGGCCTTCTTCCTGCCTACATTGCGATAAAGAAGTGCCCCCACCATCATGGGAAAGATCCCCACGTTGACTTCAGGCGTAGAGAAAAACACATCTTTCCTGGCTATGACGATATCGCAGGATAGCATGAGGCCAAGCCCACCGGCAAGACAAGGACCATTAACCCGGGCGACCAACGGCTTCCCAAAAAGTGCCATTTTTTTGAGGAGTTGCGCATAGTTCCTCGCTCCAGACAGGGGGTCTTCCCCTTCTTTGGCCAGAGTCACGGCCAGATCCGCGCCAGAGCAAAAGGCCTTTTCGCCTGCTCCCGTAATACAGACGGCAAAAACATCGTTATCCTGATCAGCCCTGTCCAGGTCGTCCAGTAAGGCAGCAATCATCTCCTGACTAATGGCGTTTCTTCTCGACTCGCGATTGATCGTCAGAAATGCTGTGCCCTCTTTCACTTCATAGAGAAGATCACTCATGCTTCAATACCTCGTCGGCGATTTTCATGCGGGATATCTCCGAAGAGGTGCCTGCGATGCGAAGATATTTTGCATTCCGGTAGCCTTCTTCGGCCGGATTTCCCTGAACATAGCCCTTTCCACCAAGAATCTGCAAGGCGCTACTGGCCACCTCCTCAGCCGACTCCGAACAGAAGACCTTGGCACAATGCGCAAGGACCTGCGCCTCCCTGTCTCCCGTTTCATCCGTCCAGGCTGCTCTGTAAGCAAGCAACTGAGCCGTCTGCAAAAGGGTCAGCATCTCCGCCAACCTAAAAGCCACCTCCTGGTAGGCAATAATCGGT
>JASFIT010000471.1:0-3422 GCA_050122535.1 Desulfobacteraceae bacterium
TGACATCACTGCGGCGGAGGTATGGGCGAGGTGGTCCTTATTGAGTTATATGGGGGCACTGCTGATATTTTTGTGGGGCTGCCTTCATTCCTCCGAAACGACGAGGAGGTCAATAAAAAGTATTTTAACGGGGAGTTCTTCCGTCACCTTTTACATTGTGGTGGTAGCCGTTGGGCTTATTATACCCCTCATTATTACGCTTCTCGTTTGGGGAAGTGAGTCGGCCAGTGTCAGCGGCAGCCTCCTCTTCCTTCGGGTTACATGCGTCCTGATTGGTGATCTGGCCATGCGATACAGTATCATGAAGGGCGCTCTTTATTCGCCGCTCATCTAAAATCACAAAGATCTCTTCGGCTAAATAAGGCAACTAGAAAACGCCTGTTGGACGAGAGAGAATTGTGTCCAGGATTTTGGCGACTACAAAGATCCTGGAATGAAAGGTCTCGGATGTTCTGGATGCGGGGAGATAGGGAATGACGGCATAAAAATGGAAAAGCTCGGTACTTTAGTAATAATAAACAATTTTTGAGCATCGAGGAGGAAGACATTGAAGCTGGATATTTTCAACCACATTTTTCCGAAGATTTTTTACGACAAGATGATGGAGGTGAATCCCGACCTGGTGGACATAGGGAAGCGTGTCCGGGGTGTCCCGGTTCTCTACGACTTGGATGAGCGTTTCCGGTGCATGGATCTGTTCGATGACTATGCGCAGATTATTTGCCTGGCCTCTCCGCCACTGGAGATAATCGCCGGTCCGGACGTCACCCCGGACCTTGCCAAGGTAGCAAATGACGGCATGGCCAAATACGTGGCCAAGTATCCGGATCGATTTCCAGGATTCATTGCCTCTATGCCCATGAACAACCCGGATGCCGCTCTGGATGAGATAGACCGGGCCATCAAAGATCTCAAGGCCGTTGGCGTTCAATTCTTTACAAACGTCAAGGGGAAGCCCTTGGATCTTCCCGAATTCAAGCCTTTATTTGAAAAAATGGCTGATTACGATCTACCCATCTGGATCCATCCGGCGCGGGGGTCCAACTTCCCGGACTATCTCACGGAGGACAAGTCCAAGTATGAAATCTGGTGGACCTTTGGTTGGCCCTATGACACGAGTGCCATGATGGCACGTCTTGTATTTGGTGGGTATTTTGACGCGTTTCCCAACCTTAAGATCATCACCCACCATTTGGGGGGGATGGTCCCCTACTTTGAAGGGCGCGTGGGACCGGGTTGGGACCAGTTGGGTGCCCGCACTTCCGACGAGGATTACAGCTCTGTCCTCAAGAATCTCAAGAAGCCTCACCTGGAGTATTTCAAGATGTTTTATGCGGACACCGCTCTATTTGGTTCCCTCCCGGGGACGGTATGCGGTCTGGAATTTTTTGGGGTGGAGAATGTCCTGTTCGCATCGGACTCACCCTTTGACCCGGAGAAAGGGCCAGGATATATCCGGGAGACCATTAAGATCGTTGATTCACTTCCAATTTCCGATGAGGATCGGCAGAAGATCTACGAGGGTAATGCGAGAGGACTGATTGGACTTTAGTAGGAAGGGAGTTCCATATGAGGCTTAAAGATAGAGTGGCCATCGTAACCGGTGGTGCCCAAGGGATCGGAAAGGCCTACGCCCTAAAGCTTGCCGAGGAAGGGGCAAAAGTTGTGATCGCAGACATTCTGGATGCAGAAGCTGTTCAGCAAGAGATAAAGGAAAAAGGCGGTGAGGCCATGGCCCTTCACACCCATGTGGCTGATGAGAAAAGCACAGAGGGAATGGCCCGGAAGACCGTAGAACGCTTCGCAAGGATCGATATTTTGATAAACAATGCCGCCGTTTTTGCCACCCTAGAGACAAAACCCTTTTTTCAAATCTCTGACCAAGAGTGGGACAATGTATTGCGGGTGAACCTCAAGGGTGTGTTCCTCTGTTGCAAGGCCGTGTATCCTCAGATGAAAAACCAGGGAAAGGGGAAAATCATCAACATCGCCTCCGGGGTCTTTTTTAAGGGCCTACCCCTTTTTCTTCACTATGTGGCGTCTAAGGGGGGCGTCATTGCCTTGACCCGGGCCTTGGCGAGAGAGGTGGGGAATGACGGCATCTGTGTGAACGCAATAGCCCCTGGGTATACGGTAACCGAAGTCATGGCGGACGAGTCCATACATGATGAGGCGTTTGTGAATGCGGTAGTGGGAAGCCGCTGCATCAAGCGTCATGAACGGCCGGACGACCTCACGGGAACACTGGTCTTCCTCGCCTCTGATGAGAGCGATTTCATTACAGGACAGACCATCGTGGTGGATGGCGGCGGTACCATGCACTAAACCCATAATTCCAACATTCTCTCCGAGGCGTAGGCTCTCCGAGCCAGAGCTCAATATTCCATGATTCCAATCAGGGAGGAGCTTCAACCATGTTAAAAGGATATGCAGGTAGGATAGCCTGGATAGATCTTACGGACGGAACAGTCAGCGTTCAGGAATTGGAAGAAGCGCTTGCCAAAAAGTATTTGGGAGGGAAGGGCCTGGGCGCCTACCTGCTTTATACCCATTTCAAGCCCAATACGGATCCATATGATCCCGGGAATATCCTGATTTTCATCACCGGCCCCCTCACGGGAACGAGCTTTCCAGCCGTTTCCAGATCGGCCGTCGTCACCAAGTCTCCCATGTCCGGGACCTTCCTGGATTCCTATTCAGGAGGGTTTTTCGGTCCCCACATGAAATTCTCTGGATATGACGGGTTTGTCATCCAAGGGAAGGCAGAGAAACCGGCCTACATTCTAATTGAAAAGGAGAAGATAACCATCAAGGGGGCGGAACACCTTTGGGGACTTTCTACCCCTGAAACTGAACAC
Source organism: Desulfobacteraceae bacterium (assembly GCA_050122535.1). Lineage (GTDB taxonomy): Bacteria > Desulfobacterota > DSM-4660 > Desulfatiglandales > HGW-15 > JASFEQ01. Next base: position 2,859 of record JASFIT010000471.1, read on the forward strand.
CGTTTAAAGGAGGAGTTAAAGCAAAAAGAAAAAGAGAGAATAAGCGTTGCCACCATTGGGCAGGCCGGAGAAAACCTGGTCCGATTTGCCAATATCATCAATAACAGGAGAGCCTATGGCAGGGGAGGGGCTGGTGCAGTCATGGGTTCAAAGAACCTGAAGGCGGTCGTCATTCGGGGTGAGGGCGATTGTCCAATAGCTGATGAAAAGGGTTTCAAGGAGGTGGCCAAACGTTGCCGAAAGAAGATCGCAGAACATCCCTTGACGAAGCAAGGGGGTACCTTCCCAACAGAAGGGACCATGATGACAGTCCACCTAACCCAGGAGACAGGGACCCTTCCATCCAGGAACTGGCAGGAGAACACCTCGGAATTTGCCTCAGATATTTCCGCAGATGCCTTTCTGAGACACTTCCTTCGACCCCAGGCCTGCTTTGCATGCCCAATTGGGTGCAGCAGGGAGACGAAGGCGATGATAGGCGGTGTAGAATACCTGACAGAAGGGCCAGAGTACGAAACCATCTACGCCTTTGGGTCCAATTGCGACGTGAAAGATCCAGAGGTG
>JASFIT010000472.1:0-3397 GCA_050122535.1 Desulfobacteraceae bacterium
CTTTTTGCTGAGGCGGATCTTCTCCGCGGATATCCGTCTGATCTCCACCTTTTCAGACTATTTTATACTCGTTATAACGGCCCTGCCCTTCATGACAGGCTACTTCCTGACCCATGGTACGCTTGACGGCATCGGGTTTTTTGCGGAGAACATTCAGACGATGCATATGATTTCAGGTGAAATCCTGCTTATTCTGATCCCTTTCACCAAACTCTCACACTTCATTCTCTTTTTCTTTTCACGGGGGGCGACTGCGGTCGAATTTGGGAGACGCGAGTATTCCGTATAGATACAATAAACCTTTTCAAATACCACTATCTCATTGAGGAGCTTAGTTATGGCTGAAGAAGCAAAACAGATGGAAGTGACCAAAGAGATAAATCCAGACGAAATTGTGGATTTTCTGAAACCGAAAATCGGGGCTCGATTCAAGATGTGGCTGAACATATGTGCACATTGTGGACTCTGTGCCAACACATGCCATTACTACAACGCCAGCGGGAAGGACCCAAAGATGATTCCCGCGTACAAAGTGAGATTCATTAAAGAGATTCTCAGGAAAAAAGGCAAAGTGGACAGAGAATACCTCCAGAAGGTCTATGACACGGTCTATCATGAGTGCAACATGTGCAGGCGCTGTACCCTTTACTGTCCGTTCGGGATAGATATTGCCCTGTTAATATCCATGCTGCGCGGCCTTCTCCTCTCCCAGGGCATGGCCCCGGAGGGCCTTCTCCGGGCGGTGGAGAACTATCAGGAAACCGGCAACCAAATGGCGGTTAGCAAGGAGGACTGGGTAGAAACCATAGAATGGTGCGAAGAAGAGATGGCTGAAGAGTTGGTTGGCCTTAAGATTCCCATCGACAAAAAGGGCGCCAAGATCATGTATACGGTCAATGCAAGGGAACCCAAATTTTACCCGCAGGATATCATGGAGGTTTCCAAGATTTTTCATGTGGCGGGTGAAGACTGGACGGTTCCAAGTGAATCGGGGTGGGATGATACCAATCTGGCCATGTTCTGTGGTGACGTAAAGACGGCCAGGATGATCGTTGAGAATACCTTTAAGCGGGCCGAAGAGTTGGAGGTGGAAAAAGTCGCCATCACCGAATGAGGCCACGCCTATAGAGCGCTTCGGTTCGAAGCGCCCACCTGGTTGGGATATACCCCAAAACAAGAAGTGATCCACTCTGTGGAGCTCTTTCACGATTACATTCAGGACGGCCGGATAAAGTTAAGGGAAAAGATAAAAGAGCCAACCACTGTGCAGGATCCGTGTAATGTGGTCCGAAGCGGTGGCCTCGGCGAGAAAAACCGGCGGCTGGCTGAGATGCTTTCAGAGGACTTCCGGCCCATGAAATACCAGGGCAACTACAATTACTGCTGTGGCGGCGGAGGCGGTGCCATGCCCATGGGTGGTGAGATGAAAAAACACCGCCTAAAATGCGGAATGATCAAGGCCGATCAGATCAAGGAAACGGGTGCAAAAATCGTTTTTGTCCCGTGCCACAACTGCATAGACCAGATAAGAGACCTGGCAAAGACCTATGAACTGGACTTCAAAGCGATACATTTCAAGGAGGCGATTTCTGAACTCATGGAGATTCCCGAGGAAATGATTCCAAAGGAGGAGGATGAATAATTACGGCTTGTGTCGATGTAAGAATTTTGGTAATCTATAAATAAATTAAATACTTAGTTGATGTGATACGCAGTCACTGCCATTTACGAGATGCGTAGAGAGACAAGAGATAAACAGGAAGAAATGAGCAAACAGCGCGAAGAATATCAGAATATCTTTGAGCTCGCGCCCTGTTATATCACGATTCAAGACAGGGACTTCAGGCTGATCAGGTATAATCGTGAGTTTGCCCAGCAATTTGATCCCAAACCGGGGGACTACTGTTACAAGGCTTACAAGGGTCGATCTGAGCCTTGTGTCGTCTGCCCGGTTATGAAGACCTTCCAGGACGGGAAATCCCATCAAAGCGAAGAGTCCGGGATTAATAAGGACGGCACCACGTCCTATTGGGTGGTAAGGACGGCTCCCATTAAAAACGCCAAAGGAGAAGTCACAGCGGCCATGGAGCTGTGCCTCGATATCACCCAGACGAAGCGCCTTGAAAAGGAGGTCCAGAAATCAGAGGAAAAATACAGAAGCATATTTAACTCCATGCCCAATCCTGTATTTGTTTTGGACCAGAACAGCCTGGAAATCCTGGACTGCAATAAGAGCGTAACGGCTGTCTATGGATACACGAAAGACGAATTGCTGATGACATCCTTTCTGAATCTTTTCGAGGAGAATGGGCGTGAGCAACAGGCCTCAGAATTGAAGACCTGTAATGTTCTGAACCAGGTGAGACAGATAGATAAAACGGGGCAAATCATTTTTGTGGATATCCGTGTATCCCCTTCTGAATATCTTGGCCGTGACGTATTGCTTGTGACCACAAGCGATATCACGAAAAGACTAATGACAGAGCAACAGCTCATCCAGGCGAGCAAGATGACCACCCTTGGAGAAATGGCCACGGGTGTTGCCCACGAACTGAACCAGCCCCTCTCTGTCATCAAGACGGCGAGCAGTTTCTTGTCCAAGAAGGTGAAGAAAAATGAGGACATTAAAGACGAGATCCTGGAAACCCTGACAGAGGAGATTGAGAGCCATGTGGATCGGGCTTCGAAAATCATCAACCATATGAGGGAATTTGGTCGTAAATCAGAGGTGAATAAGGAAAGGGTCCAAGTTAACGAAACACTGGACAGGGCCCATGAAATATTCAGTCAGCAGCTCAAATTAAGAGAAATCGAGGTCATAAAGGACTATGAAGAAAACCTCCCCCTTATTCTGGCTGACTCCAACCGATTGGAACAGGTCTTCATCAACCTGCTCATCAATGCCAGGGATGCTATTGAAGAAAAATCGAATGGCATGGGTTACAAAAACGGCGAAAAAGAGATCTTTCTGAAGACCAGTTCCCTAGGAAAGATGGTCAAGATTGAAGTGAGGGATACGGGTAAAGGTATCCCTCAATCCATCCTTGACAAAATTTTTGAGCCCTTCTTCACCACCAAGAAAGTGGGGAAGGGCACAGGACTGGGGCTCTCCATCAGTTACGGAATTGTGCAGGACTATGACGGCACCATTAAGGTGGAAACCCAGGAAGGCAAGGGATCTAATTTCATAATCCTGTTCCCTGTTCCCGACGAGGCCTAATGGCAGAAAAGGTTCTCTTAGTTGATGACGAGGAGGGTATCCGTAAGGTGTTGGGCATATCCTTATCAGATAGCGGTTACCAGGTATTTACCGCCAAAAGCGGAGAAGAAGCCCTCTCCATATTCAAGGAGCAGGATCCCCCCATCGTCTTGACAGATATCAAGATGCCAGGCATGG
>JASFIT010000473.1:0-3394 GCA_050122535.1 Desulfobacteraceae bacterium
AGCCTGTCGGAGCAAAACGGAGCTCCCGCTTGCGGGGCTACGGTGGACAGACCACCCGGGGAGGGGAAAAGGTTTGTGGGGGAGAATCTTGGGGGGATTCTGTGTGATTGCCCAAACTCTCAAAACATGGAATAGCCCCCACTGACACTAATGGTCTGGCCGGTTATCCAACTGGCGCGGTCAGAAGCAATGAATACCACCATATTGGCAAGGTCCTGCCCCTTACCCAGTCGACGCAACGGGTAACCATGCTTTGCCAGCTTTTCTTGAACCTCCGGAGGAAAAAGCTTCAAGACAGCCTCTTGCCTGAACAGGCTCTTCTTTCCGATTTCCTCTTCGCTGGGCAGCGTTGCACCTGGGCATATGGAATTGGCACGGATCTGAAACCTGCCGAATTCCCTGGCCGTGTTCTTGGTGAAAGAGATAACACCACCCTTGGCCGCGGCATAAATACTCTCACGGAATTCGCCTAGGCGCCCTGCATCAGAACTTATGTTGACGATGCTGCCATGTTTCTTCTCAACCATATGCGGGACCACAGCACGGGTGAAATACAGCACATGGCGCAGGTTAAGGTCCAGATACTTCTCATATTTCTCGACCGGGATCTCGAGAAAAGGCGTAAAATCTTCCCAGCCCACATTGTTGACCAGAATGTCAACCCCGCCAAACTGATCTATGGCCGCCTTGACCGCATTCTCAGCCTCGGGATATTTGGTTACGTCTGCCTTAATGCAATGTCCCTTGCCGCCCCTTTCCCCGATCATCTGGGCCACCTTGTTGCCATCCTCCTCATCTATGTCCACCACCGCCACATTGGCGCCTTCCTCACCAAAGGTGAGGCAGATAGCGCGTCCGATGTTGGAAGCACCTCCAGTCACAATCACGTTTTTTCCCTTGAGACCTAAATCCATAACCAAAACCTCCTTTCTAAATTTTAAATGAGTTATTGAGATGTAAATTTCTTGAGTCCCACACCATCCAAAAAGGTATCGATTCGTGCCAAAGTCCTCTCCAAATCAAAATCCCTTGTGTCAGCCATGTTCCCTTCAAAAGTCAGGACCGGCACGTTTCTTTTCAATAAGTCCAATCTTGCCTCTAATATACCGATGGAGGTGCCTTCACAGCCCTTATTAAGGTGAGAAATCAGGGCGTCCACCTTCCATTGATCCACAATTTGGTTGGTAATTCTGAGGCGCTCATCTACGGATTGAAAGATACGCCATCCCCAATTCCTCAATCTATAATCTGCATAGGCTTGAAGTGCCTCCTCACGTGTTTTGAGACTCACTCCCCGATCTTGTGGTGTTGGGAATGGAACAATGGTGCCATCACTCTCTTCATCAAAAGCGCCCATCAAGCCAAACGTATACCATGATCCCACTGAGACTGCCCCATATTCCTTTTCCATGTGGCGAAAGACCTGGAGAGCTGCCCAAGGGGGCTGGGAATCGGTAATCAGGCGATATCTTTCGTTGGCGACTGCAGCAATCCCCCTCTCAGCCCTATCTCTAACCTCATCTCTCAATTCATGGTAGAAATCAGCCACTTCCTTTCGCTGAGGATTTAGCGTGGTAAGGACATAAAGGCTGTACATGGTTTTTTCGTCCAAGGGTGCCGGGATATTCTTATTATAGGTACATATCTCTGCCCAGAGGGAAAAGGATCTGCATTCATTCTTAATGGCTTCAATGAGCAACTCATCACTATAGTCTCTCCCAGTCACTGCTTGCATCATTTGAATGGATTCATTCATTTGTTGAACAATATATCTCAACGCCCCTTCCCTGTCCGGGATATTGGGATAAGGACCCACTGAAACATCTATGGCCTGTAGAGGTATTCCACCTTCCAGTTCGCCCGCATGTTGATACCATTTGGCATGGGAACAACAGACATGTGATGAGAAGAGAAAGTCTGCCACGGGCCACTTATCCAAAATGGTGCCATCGGGCATGACGAACTTGTCCAGGAGGATCCCACCCCAATAATTCCGCAAATAGCCACACAGGTCACGGGCGATTCCCGCCTTTTCGGCTGCCTCAAGACACTGGAGAGAGAAATCCTCAAAATAGGTACTTGTGGCCCCATAGGGTTCCCCTGTGACTGAATACACATCTTCGCCTAACCCCGATGGAATGGCATTAAAGGCCCAGGCCGAACCACTCCAGCAAATCCCGCCTTTCTCCTTTGCCTCCACATAATCCTTGTAGTACTTAAATCGCAACTCTTTGGCTTTACTCCAGCACCTCAACGGCTCAGTAGGGTATACTTTTCTTTCACCCATCTTATTAAACCTCCACGATTTCCCACTTCACCCATTAGAAAAGATCAACCATGGTTTCCAAGAAGGCCTCAACCCGCACGGCGAATTGCCCGGCAGGTACCGTGATATCGAATTCAAGGAAGTAGGTGGGAATGTTCAGTTCCTCTTCAAAAAACTTCGTCAATGCGGGAATGTCCAATTCATGGGGATCACAGAATTTCTGTTGCATGACAATAGCCCCTTCAACACCATAATCCTTGACCAGTTCGGCGATATGATCAAACCTCTGACGTGCTGGCCAGTCCTTACTGGGACACGAAGGCCGATCAATATAGCGAGCTGCGATGGCCATCAATCTGTCTTCCTGAGGGACGACCTGGTTCCAGAAGTCCCGACTCCCCGTGCAATGCTCTTCAATGACCAATGTGGCCGGGAGGCTTAAACGCTGCTCAACCATCTCAAAGAACTCACGGTCATCATCCTCACTGCCCACAATCATCAGTCGCGTGCCTGTTTCGCGATCCACATTTCTCTCTGGCAGTTCCTTGATCAGTTCTTCCAATGCCTGACTATGCTCTCTTTTATCCGTAAGCTGGCTTGCCAGGGCCACTTCCAGGGCTTCCAAACCCGTGATGGGCGGCGTCTCCTTCTTACGAAAATCATAGGCCTGGTTCAATAGCTTGCGGTTGGTGTTGCAGATCTCAATCCCCCTGTCCAAATCCTCTGGGGTGATTTCTCGGCCAATCCAGTCCTCCAGGGACTTTTTGAATCGAACCAGCTCTCCATGAAGATACGCATATCTCCCGTTACTCTGGGTGCTATGGGGCATGTAGAGGTAGTAGGAATAATCCATGGGAATGTGCTTTTCCCAGCTCCAAAAGGTCTGGCGAATGTGCAGACAGGACTGGGCGATCATGATCCCGTCCAGGTAATCATATCTCCCCTCCAGTCCCTGGCCCAGGCAGTCACGGCAGAAGGGACAAAACATGCTGCCATAAATATGAGGCTCAACCAGACTGGAAGGTTTATGCCCTCCCAGAATCCTGACAGGGAGAATGTCCGCAGCGTAAAATATCTCCACTGGTGCGTAGGTGCAAAGGTACCCCACCACTTTCCCACCCGTTCTTT
>JASFIT010000474.1:0-3393 GCA_050122535.1 Desulfobacteraceae bacterium
GCTCTCCGACCAGAATCCTGGGCAGGATCAGGTCCAAGACGGTTATCCGGTGATAGAGGCCACAGGCGGGCACACCAAGAAGAGGTACTTCCCCCAAATAGGCCACAAGAAACATGGCGCCGGGGAGCGTTGCAGCACCATAATGGAGCTCCCTGGCGCCTGCAAGACGAATCGCATGGCGTGTCACGTCATCCGGGTCCACACTCATTCCCCCGCTCAGCAGGAGCAAGTCACAGCGATTCCTCAAGTGCGAACGAATGGCCTCCTTTATGCGTTGTGTATCATCAGGAGCGAACGCAACACCTTGGACTTCTGAGCCCAGCGCCCTCGCCTTGGCGGTGAGAATAGGAGCAAAGCGATCCTCAATGAGGCCATGATAGACTTCATTCCCAGTGATCACCAAGCCTACCCGTGCACGGCGTAAGGTCGGCACCGAAACCACCGATCCGTTCTGACGAGCAATTGCGGCGGCTCGCTCTATGGGTCCCCGATTCATTACCAAGGGAATGGCACGTGTGGCTGCGACCAGTTCGTCCTGTTTCACCAAGGTGTGGTTGTGGAGCGTGGCGCACATCACCTCATCCACCATATTAAATGCGGCGAGGGCGGCGGTGTTGACCGTCAGCAGACCATCTCGACCCGCTAACAGGCCGATCTTGCCCTCTTTAATGCCATCGCCTGCAAGTGCTTGAGCCAATATAACGGCGGCCTCGTTTTCGTGGATTCCCTCTTCGTTCAAGTCGATGACATATAAATGGTTTTTCCCCAGTTTTTGCAGACGGCAGAGGTCCTCTTCGCACACGGTATGTCCTTTGCGAAATGCCGGCCCCTTAAATTCTCCAGGACGAATCTCTGTGATGTCGTGCGCCAATTCAGTGCCCACAGCTTCATTGAGTTCTATCGTCTTGAGCATGATCCTAACTCCTTTATAAATAAGAGATCATTGCGCCCATCAGGCTTCACTTGAAGAACATTACATTTAAACACGTTTTCGTTCTCCCCACGTCTGAGAGTGGAATGAAACCTTATGTTAATTTCAACATAACTGAAATCCAAAAAAAGGGAGGCAGAGAGCCTCCCTTTATTAGGAGTTTATTGATCAAGTGACTTGTGTGACTCTTCCTTCTCCTGTTCTTCCTTCGGCTTTGGGAGACGTCTCTTCAATGCCCATTTCCGCGAAATGATGCTTTTCACCGTTCAATAGATTTAAAAGCACGGTCAAATTTTCTTCCAGAAAGTCCCTGGTCGCCCTCGCAAGATTTTTATAGAATCCGGTTGCAGCCGCTTCCTCCACCCTTTCAGTAAATTGGGGACCCCACGCACAGAGATGATCTGTGAGGAAGGCCTTTTGCTGGCTGAGAAAGTCGATGGCCCTCCCCACGTCGGATTCCTTAAGCGCCTCCACCTCCTTGAAAATGAGGAAATACATAAATTCAAGCTCTGCGGCGATATGATCCGGAGCATCGTGGAAATCCTCAGAGATGTCGAGGCCAGCTCTCCTATAAGTGCCCCTGACCTCTACTGTGGAATCTCCCATGACTTTCCTCTCCCCGTCCAGATATACAGATCCATAAGGGGGGGCGAGCAGGGTATAGGGCCCTGAAAAGAGTCTTGCATAATCCGCTTTCAGGTCCACCAAATGATCTTTTCTCTCAGATTCCTCCCGCATTCTTGAAATATGCTGAACAGCGCCTTCGCAGAGGTCACCTATGATGGCGTGTAAATTCCTCAAAACATTGGGAAGGTCTTCGTGCGGCAAGCGGTAGCACTCGGAGAAAAGGCTGAATGCCTTACCCCTCGCCTCTTCGTAACCAATAAACGGCGCATCGCCCATCGTTGTATACCTTTTATTCGTCTCATTCCTAATAGGATAGATTGTCCACTCTTGACCTGTCTAAAGATCACTTGCTCGTTACGCGCCTAATCGTGCGCCGTATGCAGCTTGAGATGCCGTTCCCCTAGGGTGTAAACGAGAAGTAGCACTGCCAGCCCAAACACAAAAACAAACACCTCCCAGATGGTGGGCCAGTAGCTGACAAACTGGGGCTGTCCTTCTCCCTTGGGACCCGTGGCTATAATTAGACCGCTCAGCACCATTTCCATGCGGCCTGCAAACATACCCACCAGGAACAACACGGAGGTTGTAACCTTTCCCCAGGTGGCTCCTCGCACCGATGGGCTCGAGATCAACAGCAGTGGAATGACCAATCCAACCCACAATGCGATGTGGTACCATCCGGAGCTCAAGTTATGCTTGAAGCCGGCGAATTCAACTGCCGACGCAGACACGCCTCCAGCGATGGTTCTCCAGATGAAAAAAACCAAAGTAAAAAACATGGCAATACCAAAAAGCTTGCCGATGTCGTTGTATAGGCTTTTCTCCTCTTCCCTCTCGGGAGTCTGCGAATAATGATGGTAGGCCAGGCTAAATAACAGCACTGCTGCCAGCGCGCAGGCAAATCCGGTCAGCGGAAAATACATGGTCAAAAAGGTTGTGCTGTAAACTGGCCTCGCAGCCGGGAGCCCAAAGAGCCAGCCAAGCACCGTGGAGGTGGAAAGAGCGATGATAAACGTGAATACTCCAAGCCCCCTGGCACGGGCAGAATGCATTCTCCAAAATGATATGAGCAAAACCACGAGGTAAAGCCCATAGAGCATAGCAATCCACCAGAGTGGTGAGCTGAAGTTTGGGGAAAACAAGAAGTAGATGGCATTCCACGGCGATCCCAGGTGCAGGAGCAGGCATGTGAAACCAGCAAGCAACACGGCGATTTCCAAAAATGTCGTACGCTTTTCAATAGGCTCGTATCGCTTGATACCAAAGACCATGGGGATGGACGAGACAAGGGCGAGTCCCGAGCTCGTGAGCGAGAAAAAGGCATAGGCTGCGATGGGCATGGTCCACACCATTATATCTGTCTTCGCGTACAGGACAAAGCCAGTGGTAAACACCCTGAACACGGTGAGCAGGCCAAGGAGAATCCCCAGTCCAAGTAGCCCGTACCACAATCGAATTTTAATTGATTCCATCTATATCCCCCCTTTCGTCCTTTTATAGCGTGCCGGATTAAAGCTTCGAATGTAATAAATGTTGGGCTCGGTGCCGAGCCTTTCCTTCAACCTCATCGGTTTAAATTTTCCCAAAAGTCGGCTCACATGGTTGCCCGGCTTTTCCAGATCTCCAAATATCCTGGCATGAGCAGGACAGGCCTCCACGCAGTAAGGCAGCTTGCCATCTTTGATTCTATGGTCGCAGAAGGTGCACTTTTCGACCACGCCCTTGGGTCTGGTCTCCGGAAGCGTCTTTGCCCTCTCCGGATTGTCATATGGCGTTCCATTTTTTTTGTTCACCTTCTTGAGCATTTCACGGTGAGAGCTCGTGCCATCTTCGAT
>JASFIT010000475.1:0-3392 GCA_050122535.1 Desulfobacteraceae bacterium
AATGCCTAAAATTCCTACCGAGGGCAAAGGCAGAGATAGGAAAGATAATAAAGAATTCGCAAAACAGCTCGAAAAAAGGACGAAGAAATTCGCAGTTCGGATCATTCGTCTGTCCACAAAGCTTCCAAATACCCCGGAAGCAAGAGTAGTGCGTTATCAAATGACGAAAGCCGGCACTTCAGTGGGCGCCAATTACCGTGAAGCAAATCGAGCTAGAAGTAAAGCCGACTTCAGAAACAAAATTGATATCTGTGAAACTGAAGCCAGTGAAACCCAGTATTGGTTAGAGATGATTATAGAAGTGGGTTGGCTTACCCGGGAAGACTTGAAGTGGGAATATGAAGAGTGCAGCGAGTTACTTGCCATCTTTACTTCGATTGGGAAAAGCTATTAATCGCGCTTTTGCTCTTTTCTTTTAACTTTAGGCACTTTAGTCACTTTAGCTCACTTTAGTCACTCTGGGAACTTTAGATCACTTTAGACACTCTAGGCACTTTAGCTCACTTTAGACACTTTAGACACTCGACGACATGAGGATCAAAACATGGATTACGACATCAAGGATATCAATCTTGCTGAAAAAGGACGCTTAAGAATCGAGTGGGCTGGGATGAGTATGTCTGTCTTGAGTAGTATCAGGGAACGTTTTTCCAAAGACAAACCCCTAAAGGACATCCGGCTCTCTGCTTGCCTGCACGTGACCACGGAAACTGCGGCTTTGTTAAAAACTTTGAAGGCAGGAGGGGCCCGTATCGTGGTCTGCGCATCCAATCCCCTCTCCACCCAGGATGATGTGGCTGCCTCCCTTGTGGCAGATGATGAGATCCCTGTCTTCGCCATAAAGGGGGAGGACACACCCACCTATTACGACCACATCCTATCTGCCCTGAAGCACAGACCACACCTCACGATGGATGACGGGGCCGATCTGGTGAGTTCCATCCATTTTATTGCCCTGAACAAATGGGATGAACTGGATCCGAGGGTCAGTGAATGGGGCAAGAATCTTTCTGATGGGGAGAGAAAGGATTTTCTTTCCGGCGTCATAGGGGGAACAGAGGAGACCACCACCGGGGTCATCCGGCTCCGGAGCATGGAGAGGGATGGGGTTTTGCAGTTTCCCGTCATCTCTGTCAATGATGCGAACACAAAACACCTCTTTGACAATCGCTACGGTACCGGCCAAAGCACCATGGACGGCATCATCAGGGCCACGAACCGTCTCATAGCAGGTAGCGCCTTTGTCGTGAGTGGTTATGGTTGGTGTGGAAGGGGAACCGCGATCCGTGCCAAGGGGCATGGCGCCCATGTTATCGTCTGTGAGGTGGATCCTCTCAGGGCGCTTGAAGCTGTTATGGATGGGTTTCAGGTCATGCCCATTGCCAAAGCGGCCCCCTTGGGTGACTTCTTTTGTACACTTACCGGGGACATCAACGTTATCAGGAGGGAGCACTTCCTGGCCATGAAGGAGGGTGCCATAATCTGTAATTCAGGACACTTTGACGTGGAACTGGACCTGCCCGGATTGGCAGAATCGTCCACCTCTCGAAGACCGATCAGAGATTTTGTGGAGGAATTCACCTTAAGCAATGGCCGAAGGATCTACCTGCTCGGAGAAGGAAGGCTGATTAATCTAGCGGCGGCTGAAGGGCATCCATCAAGTGTGATGGATATGAGCTTTGCCAATCAGGCCTTGTGCGCAGAATATATGGCACGTGATAGCAAGAAATTGGGGAAAGAAGTCTACCCCGTCCCTGAAGAGATAGACAAAGAGATCGCTCGCCTCAAATTGGCATCCATGGGTGTAGAAATAGACACTCTCACGCCTGAACAGGAGAAATACCTTTCCTCTTGGGAAATGGGAACCTAAAACACCCCGAACGCCGTTCGCTCAAGGACCGGGGATGTTATCCCCTTGAGGCATAAGGCTAAAGGCCAAAAAGATTCTTCCTCAAGCGCAGCGCTCCTTCCGGTGCCATATAAAATGCCATCCTACATGTAGGGTCGGGTTTTATACCCGACCTATTGCTCACCTCCCGTCCACTCCCTCTCCAGAGCATCAAGCCTCCCGTCCTTGATAGCCGTTCGGATTTCACGCATCAATGATTCTATGAAAGAGAGATTGTGAATGGCTGCCAGTCGTATTCCCAACAACTCCTTTGCCTGGAATAGATGTCTCAGATAAGCCCTTGAGTAATTGCAGCAAGTACCACAACGGCAGCCTTCCTCAATAGGCCGGGGATCATCCCTAAACTGGGCATTAAGGATATGCATGAGGAATCCTTCCGACGCTTTTGTAAAGAACGTTCCCGTGTGTGCCATCCTCGTGGGTGCTACGCAGTCAAAAAGATCGATCCCTCGCCTTACCACATCAAAAACGTCCTCCACCCTGCCAATTCCCAAAAGATGTCGCGGCCTGTCTTCTGGAAGATATGGGACCGTCCAATCCAGAACCCGGTGCATATCATTTTTTGACTCCCCAAGGGACCCGCCGATAGCATAACCGTCAAAATTCTTGTCTACAATAAACGTTGCGCTCTCTTCTCTCAATTCCTGGTGAGCCCCACCTTGAACGATCCCCCATAGGGCTTGGGTTCCGTCAGAAGTTCGCTCGAACGCCTCTATGGCTCGCTGTGCCCAGCGATGGGTTCGTTCCATTGCCTTCTGGGTGTACTGGAAATCATGCAGAGGTGAGGTGCATTCATCAAGAACCAGGATTATATCTGTCCCCAATTTCCTCCCTATCTCAATCACGCCCTCTGGCGTAAATCGATGGATTGAGCCGTCCAAATAAGAGATAAATTCCACGCCATCTTCATTGACTGTGACCAAGGGCTTCTTCCCAGGGCCGTAGTGACCTCCGCGGTCATTCTCATCAGGAAAGATCGGCGCGATCTTCCCTACCCCATGTTCCTTCCCTGCGCCAAGGCTAAAGATCTGAAATCCGCCGGAGTCCGTGATCAGTGGCCCTTCCCAATTCATGAATCGGTGGAGCCCTCCCATCCGATTGATGCGATCCTCGCCAAGGCGGAGGTGTAAATGAAAGGCGTTGGTGATTATCACTTGACTGCCAATCTTGTAGAGATCTTCTGGTGTGACGGCCTTCACTGTGGCCAAAGTGCCAACCGAAACAAACGAGGGAGTTTCAATAACACCGCGAGGCGTAACCAACTTCCCTACCCTCGCGTCACCTTCTTTTGCTATAACTTCAAAAGAGAACATGAAATAATATCTTCTCGCAATGCCTATTAAGCTGGAAGGAGCATCCCGCCAAAGCGGGATTTAAGGACCGCCCCGACCCCGTCGGGGCTCGAGGAGCGTCTCGAAAGTATTCGAGACTTGAGGCGGATTCAAGAAAACTGAGGCCTTAACCCTCAAGCTTGCCCTGTGGA
>JASFIT010000476.1:0-3385 GCA_050122535.1 Desulfobacteraceae bacterium
CCAGGTGGTCGACTCCGTCAAGGCCCCAAATCTCTCCAATTCCCGCTGACCATGCCGGGGGAGGCAAAGCACAGGGACAGCGCCGATCATGTCCAAAGCCAGGTAGACGTATATGGCCTCCACAGAATTGGGGATATGTAGGAGCACCGGGCCTTCTTTTCCAAGACCCAAGTCCAAAAAGACCAGGGCGGCCTTCTGGACTTTTTCCCTGAGTTGGGCAAAGGTCAGCCTTGTCTCCCCGTATACAACAGCGACCTTTTCAGGGAGAATGTCACAGGTTCGATCAAAGGCATCGATAACGGTAATTCCAAGCCAGACGCTACAATGACTTTCAAAAAGTTCTTGCGGATAGGGTCTTACGCCCTGCAAACCTTTGCTCCTTGTTTGATCTTTCTTCTATTAAAGCGCCTCTTGCGTTCTTAGGCGCAGTTTCAAAGCCAAGGCCCCTGAAACCCTTCTAACCCAGGGTGAACTTACCAGCCCCTCAGGAACAAACAAGGCCACGAGCATGAGAACGATTCCAAAAAAGAACATGGAGGGGATGGGAAGGTGTAAGTAATGAAAAGAAACCACATCGATGGCACGGATGATAATCATCCCAAGGACCGGGCCAAGAACGAGACCCGTTCCTCCCAGCATGGCCATAAGAGGCGGGAGAAGGCTTCTTTCCACCCCGAGTGCAATTTGGGGGTCGATAAATCCCGAATTTAAGGCGAATATGATCCTAGCAGCTGCGGAAGGGAGACTGCTCAGGACATAGGCGATTGTCTTCTGCCGCGAAACATTGAGTCCAATACTGGCAGCGGCCTCTTCATCCTCTCTTATAATAATAAATGCCAGACCTGTCTCGCTACGAGATAGGTAAAAGTTGATGCCTACTGAAATAATCGCCAGAAAGAGGGCGAGATAATATCCCGTGAATGTGCCCTTGCAATACTGGCGCGGGACAAAGGCCCCATAGCTTCCACTGGTCAGGTCGGGGAGGTTAACAACAAGGGCCTCAAGCAGGAAGACGAGGACGAGGGTTGTTACAGCGAAATAGAGACCCTTCAGGCGGAAGAGGGGAAAGGCGATGATGGCAGCGAATAACCCACTTAAGATAATCGCAATCAAGGATACAAGGTAAAGTCCCAATGGCCCGGTTGCCTGGATCATGGCTGAATTCAAGAGAAGGGTGGCGGTATAGGCGCCAATGCCAAAAAAAGCCCCTTGAGCCAGGTGGATATATCCGAGAAAACCGCCCAAGATATCATAATTTGCGGCCAGGACCAGCCACAGAAGACTGAGGAAAAAGACCATCAGCATGGAGGAAGACAAGAAGTGGGGCAAGACAGTGAGAATGACCAACACCCCACAAACTGAAAGCAGAAGTATGCGATTCTCTCTCATATAGTTACTCTTCCGAAAAGGCCAGTTGGCCGCACGAGAAGGACAAGGAAAAGAATGGAAAACCCGATTACAGGGGACCAGATAGCACCCAGGAAATAACTGGCAGTCACCTCAGCCAACCCGAGCAGCATACCGGCCGCCAGAGTCCCTGGTAAGCTCCCAACGCCCGCCAGGACAACTATGGTAATGGCCTTCAGGGTGAGGGGTAGGCCCGCATAGGCATCAATGGGGACAACCAGGATGTAAAGCATCCCAGAGAGAATCGTGGCCAAGATCGCCACTATAATGATGAGCATTGTAACCCGCTGCGGGTTCAGTCCAAGAATGAGGAACCCCTCCATATTTTGGGCCATGGCCCGGGCGCCTCTTCCGAAAAAGGTCTTCTTAAGGAAGAGATGGAAGCCCAAGATGATCAGTCCAGCGAGGATAAGCACCAGCAAACGGTTACTGGAGACTGTTGCCCCCCAAAGTGTTAAGGGTCCCAAGTTGACGGGGAGAAGGAAGCTTGGCTGGGGGTCTACGAACTTGGTCCATCCTGCGCCCAAGATACTTTCCATGGCCAAAGCCAGGCCGAAGGTTGCCAAAACGCTCCCGCCAAGAAGATGATGGGGCCCTAATCTCATTAACACCCTGACTACTCCCCAGAAAAAAAGGAGTCCCACTATGGCAAAGAACAGAAGGAGGATTGGAAAGGCAAAGAGGGGGGAGAGTTTGAGGTGGAGCGAGAGGAACGCAATGACACCAGCCCCCCAGACAAAGAAGACACCATGGGCCACGTTCAGGATTCGGGTGGTTGAGATAATGAGAGAAAAGGAGAAGCTGAGGAGTGCGTAGATCCCCCCTAATGATAAACCAGCGATGGCCAATTGCAGGACAAGTATCATTTTGCCTCTTTGCCTAGCGGCAAAGGGGAAGCTATCCCCTCTGCCGCCATCTCCCGAATTGAAATGAACGCGGTTTTTACCTATGCCTATACTTCCCACTGGCAGCTTCCAATGGGTAGAGGACCTTTATGTCCCCGTCTTGCCATTGCGAAATGTATACCAGTTTATTCCCAACCCCATCAACCGTCTTGCCAGCGATCTTCTCGCCAAACCTGAAATACATCTCACCATGAAGGGTCTTATAGCGAAGACCCTTAATCGCCCCCATAACCTGGGCCCGATCCAGCGTTCCAGCCTTCTCTATCCCTTTAACCAGGACCTCCAAAGCAAGAAAGCGGATCGGAGCGCAGCCAAAATCAAATGGCCCCAGACCACTCCTTTTGAGGGCCTCGTTGTGCATTTCTACATCGCCGCTTCTAAAGGAGGCCACATGACTTATCCCGGTTACACCATCTCCTATTTCTGGGCCCGCCTTTTTGTACCAGGGCAATGAGAGACAGGCGTGGGGAATGTGCAAATCAAAGGGTTTGAAACCCATTTCACGCGCCTGTTTGGCAAAAGTTACCCCCGTCGTGCCCCAGGTAGCCACATAGACGATGTCGGGGTCTAATTTCTTGAATTTGATGATTATGGGAGAGAAGTCGGCCATGCCCAGGGGTATCTTCTCAACGGAAACCACATCCATACCCGCAATCCCAGCGTAGTGCTCCGCCCCCCAGCCCTGATCCAGGGTATGGGGATGATCTTCTTTTATGATGGCAACCTTTTTTAGTGTGGGGACCTCTTTTCTATCCATAAGGTATTTGAACATGCCGTAATAGTATCGCGCCCATTGGGGGGCAGGCATATCTACCCCAACGATCCATTTGAACCCTCTGGCATAAATGTAGGGGCTATTGGCTTCTTGGCCCACAAACGGAATGCCGTACTTTTCCGCCACGGTGGAAGCCTTAATCGTGATGGGACTCGATGCTGGCCCCAAAAATAGGTTTACCTTATCCACGGTGGCCAATTTCTCATAGAGCTCTACAGAGCGGTCAGGCGAGCTTCCGTCGTCGTAAATGATCAATTTTATGGGCAAGCGGGCGTCATATTCCTTCACATAGACGCCA
>JASFIT010000477.1:0-3381 GCA_050122535.1 Desulfobacteraceae bacterium
GCTGGGATGTTCTCTTCTGCATCTATCCTTCGTCTGAACGAACGATCTTTCCACTTGTGGGGAACACGGGCATCTCCACGTCTTTCGGATCGAGTCGCGTTTGAACGATGGGGTCCTTTTTCAGTGTCAGGTTTCCATTCTCATCCAAGCTGTAAATGATATTGAGTGTCCATTCATCCTTTGGAAGGGGATAATCCTCTCTGAAGTGTCCGCAGCGGCTCTCCTCTCTCATAAGCGCCCCCCTGGCCATACACTCCCCTGAGGCGATCATGCTCCTCACATCCATCGCCTCCATGAATTCCATGTTAAAGGACCTGCTCCGGTTGCCCACACGCGGAAGTCGGTTCTTTTTCATGTCTCCAAACACCTCGATGGCATGTCTTAACGATTCCTCGCTGCGGGCAATGCCCACGCTATCCCAAGTGAGGTCTTTAATCTCGTTCCGTATGCTGATGGGATTGATCCCGTTGTCTGTGCCCCACACATCTTCCACGTAGGCGGCAGTCCGTTGTATTTCCTCCTTGAAATGGGTCATATGGATCGGCCTATGATTATCCAGGGACGATCGGGCTGCATTCTCTCCCGCGATTTTTCCTGAAACCAACAAATCTGGAAGTGAATTGGATCCGAGGCGATTACCCCCATGCACGCCACCCGCGCTTTCCCCGGCAGCATATAACCCGTCCACGCCCGTCTTCCAATTTGTGTCCACTTTGATCCCGCCATTCTGATAGTGGGATGATGGATAGACATACATGGGCTCTTTCCTGATATCCACGCCATAGTTGAGGCCCCGACCCAGCATGGCTGGAAGACGCTCTTCGATAATTTCCTCGGGTATATGGGTAACACTCAAAAAGACCGCACCATCTTCTGTCCCTCGCCCCTCCTTGACCTCGAAGTAGATACATCTTGAGGCAAAATCCCGGCAGGCCAGTTCCAGCTGTTTGGGATTGTAACGCTCCATGAATCTTTCGCCCAAGACGTTGTAAAGCCTTCCGCCTTCTCCCCGTACACCCTCGCTGATGGATTGGCCCGCAATGCTTTCTGGAAAGATATACCCCGTGGGATGAAACTGAAAAAGCTCCAGGTCCACGAGCTCAGCGCCCGCTTCAAGGGCCAGGCGGTTTGAATCCCCTGCCTTCTGGTATGGCGCAAAACAGTATTTGAAAACCTGTCCGGAACCCCCCGAGGCAAGGATCGTGGATTTGGCCCTGAAGATAAGAAACTGGCCCTTTTTGATATCATAGACCAGGCAACCCACAACCATGTTGTCCTCTTTCAAAAGGGAGATCGCCATGGCATCTTGAAGCACGTTGATCTCCCTTTTGTACACCTCATAGACGAGGCCCTTCATCATCTCTCCGCCTGTCCGATCCCCACTTGTACATGTGCGGGGATAACTATGGCCTCCAAGCTGCCTTTGGTAGTAGTTTTGGTTATTGTCTCGGTCAAAGATGGCGCCATAACTCTCCAGCTCGGTAAATCTGAGAGGCGCGTTCTTGCACAAAATCTCCACCAGCTTCTGATTATTGATCATGCCCCCACCAATACAGGTATCTTCAAAATGCACTTCCCAACTATCTCTTGGATCTGCATTGCCGAAAGCCGCCGCATAGCCGCCAAGGGCCACAGGTGTGCATCCACTGTGCCCGTAGAGTCCTTTCACGATCATATGCACGGCTGCGCCCTCATTATCAGCCGCAACGGCACAGCGGCTCGCCGCACCGCCTCCTCCTATCACCAGAACGTCTGTTGAAATAATTTCAGAATCCCTTATCATCCTTTTTCCTGTTCAATATAGTTTAGTAAATCTAAAGTCTTCAGGTATGCTCAGGTACGCATACGCCTCTTTTCTTTTGCCTTCGATAATTCGATCCAGTTCATCGAAATGATTTCTGCCTTCACAATCCATATCCACCAGGAACGGGCCCAAGTCCCTTAGCTCCAGGTGCCAGGCAGCTTCTATGCTACCCAATTCCTCAAACCAGGAAACGTCCTTGACCTGCATCTGGTTTGAGAACAGATTTGGGGTCACGCCCAGCGGAGTGGCATGGATGCAATGATATTTTCTCATGGCATGGGCGGTTGATTCTCCCATGGTGGTTTTACCCACAATGGCCTTCAATCTCCACTCCCGTATCGATTTGGGCCCCCATTTCTCAAAGCGAATACTCGATGTGGGCATAAAAGAGACAAGCTTCCATTCCCCCTCCTCCTCCTTGACTATGGGGCCAACATGAATAAGGAGGTTTTTTTTCTTTGTAGAAAACGGGAGCTTATGCCCCTCATCAAAAACATATCTTTGTAGTCGTGAGCGGCACGTCCACGCCGCCCCTGAGAAGTAAACCAAGTCCCCAATGCTCAAATCCACAATCTCCTCATCTTTCAAAGGAACTTCTAGGTGAAACTCAGCCATTTCTACCTCCCGTTGAACCAGTTCGGGTTGTCCAACGCCTCAATTTTGCCATCTGAACGAATCATCGTAGTCGCACGTCTTCCGACCCAGCAATTGGCACTCATGGCCACGGCAATACCGGCGATGTGAGTGAGGGAGTATTCCACGTTGACTGCGAATACGGAGGTGGTGCCTCCCGAACCCATTGGGCCTATGCCGAGTTTGTTTATGGCTGCGGTCAAATCCTCCTCAATTTTAGCTATTACAGATTCCGGGTGATGACTGCCAATGATTCTCAGCACGGCCGCCTCCTTGGCCAGTTTCGTGGCTATATCCGCCGTTCCTCCAATGCCTACTCCCAGGATTGAAGGAGGGCATATGGCACCGGCTCTTGCGGCGGCGATGTACCAGTCAATGATCGATTTTTCAATCCCCACGAGCCCATCGGCAAAGGCAACCATCCTATATCTTGTCCCCCCAAAACACTCGGACCCACCACCCTTGGCCACATAGGTTATCTGTAAAGCGTTGCCGGGCACGAATTTGTAGGTGAAACCGGGTATGTTCATGCCCACGTTCGTCCCTGGGTCATCACCGCTCAGGGGATGCTTCATTGTGGATCTCAGATAGCCTTCTTTTGTCGCCTTCTCAACCATCCCTTTTGCCACCTCTTCTAAAGCAAGAACACCCCCTTCAATCTTCGCCTCATTTCCCACCTTCGAAAAGAAGAGGGGCCAACCCGTATCTGGACAGAGAGGGTTACGGACCTTTGCTGATTGATCCAAGCTTTGGAGGGTGTTCTCAAATGCCCCTTTTGCCCTTTCCCTTTTCTCAGATCTTATGGCGCTTTCAAAGGCGGCATGGACATCTTTGGAAAGCTCACATGAACTCCTCGTGACCGTCTCAAAAATGGCCGATTCCATGATCTCTTTTGTTATCATTCTCTTTACCTCTACGGACTCTTATGGGCCTTTAGGTCTTAT
>JASFIT010000478.1:0-3381 GCA_050122535.1 Desulfobacteraceae bacterium
GACCACCCATACTTTCACACGCGGGAAAAGCACCAGATAGGCTCCTATGACCCCGGAGACTGCGCTCGATGCGCCAAGCACCGGGATGGGGCTTTGCGGATGTGTCGCAGCATGCAGTGCTCCCCCTACAAGGGCAGAAACGACTAAGACAAGAACGAGGCCGTTTTTGCCCAGTGTGTCCTCGATGTTGTCACCAAAGATGTAGAGAAAATAGATATTACCGAGGAGATGGAACAAACCGCCGTGGAGAAAGGTGTGGGTTAAAAGGCCCCATAGTTGTTCACCGGCCCAAAAGGCTTGAGGGATAAGGCAAAACGCTATTACAATCTCACGGCCGACTGCCATCTGTCCCACAAAGATGAATACCAGAAACGTCATGAGCGTCAAGAGAAGCACTGGACGCTTTCGGACCGGATTATAAACTTCGATGGGGAAACCGGTGAAGAGCTGGAAAAGATAGGTCTTTGCCCCGCCTGCCGATACCTCCGCTGCCTGCTTCGCATCCTGCTCAGCCACAAGGATCTCCTGGAGCTGCTTTCCCTCGGTGGCATCGAGCCATAAACCCTTGCAGTCTGCGCAGACATCCACTTCAACCTCCTTTTTTTCAAATGAGATGCGGTAGGCCTGAAGGTGTTCGTGCCCGGCTGGACAGCGGAGTTTAGAGCGTCCGAGAGGGATAGCAACATGGGACTCTACCCACATTTCCGGGTCGGTAAAGGCTCCAAAGGTGGCTCCTGCCTCACCATGGTCGAAGAAGTTGCCTTTGCAGCGATGGCAGTGGTCGAGCTCAACCTCTCCTTGAGATAACAAGGTCAGGGGATAGGTGCAGCGTGGGCAAAAACGGGCCAAGGCTCTACTCCTTGTTTTACCTCCCCATTTTTTTAAAATCTTAGAATCAACTCTAGCAGCAACATCACCCATCCGATTTAACACAACCTTGTCAGACCGGGGATCTCAAGAGCAACTTAGCTAATTTAGGATGATCGAATATTTTGATATTAATTAGTGTAGATATTGCCGCTTTCGCATCTAGAATCTCTGAGACTATATTTTCTGGGCCATCCCATATTTCCTTTATCTCTTCATAAACTTTCTTTTTCATGTCATCAGAAGTTAGTTTATCTAATTTGGCTCTCAAATGTTTAGTTATTTCTTGAAACTCGTCTCTGTCCAGCCATGTCCCATGACAAGACGGGCACCAGTCAATAATGATCATAGAGTCACCAAAACTGGTAGATACTAATTCCTCTCCTTTACACTTTGGGCACGAACGTTTAGAAGGCATTGCGTTGGTCTTCTCAATCGCCTCAACTTCATCGTCCATCCATCTCAATGTTTTCCAGGTCCCTTTCTCGCACCTGTCCTTCAGGTTTCGCAGTTCATCGCTATCCAACCAAATACCTTTACAAGTGGGACATCCCTCTATCTCCACCCTGTAAATCTTGTAGAGATTTAGATTGCCTTCACATGCCGGGCAACTGTAATCCGTAACTGATTTCATTTCAGCATCTTTAATTGGAGGGATACTCAGCTTAAAGTCTGTTTCGCTGCTTTTCCTCCTTACGCGTTTGTGCCAGTAAGGTATATGAACATTATTTATGAATTCAGAAAAGCCTTCTCCTTTAACAGGCATTATCGCTGATAGTTCTTTATTGACAAGATCGAGTTCTCCTCCATCTAGCCAAAATCCGCCACAATTTCCGCAAACGTCAAGAATAATATCACTATAACCGATAAAATTAGCGCTATCTAACTTCTGTCCCTCACATCGTGGACACTCCTTTTTGGTATGGGAAACCTTTTTAACCTTATATTTCGAAGAGTATTCAATATTTCCATCAACTTTGAATGCCATTTTATTCAACTCACCTTTATCTAGCCAAAGGCTTCCACACGCCTCACATATGTCATAGGAAATTTGATCTTTTTTTGTCTGCACTAAAATATTCATCATTTCTTCTTTGCAATTTAAACATTTCATAATCTGGCCTCCTATTAATGGCTGCTTATACTTGGGTCTTCTATCCTCGAAATTTCCATTACTTCCCAATAGCACTGTCAAAAAAGCTGAGTTATCCGCGATGTGACTTTAGCTGTATCATACTCGGCGGCTAAGCTATCTTTTCCCAAAACCAGATTCCCCTGGAGTCCGGGTGATAGAAGCCAATAATAGTAACCAAGGTTTAATGGTAACCACTAATAACTGTGCTTTCCGTCCTCACCTCACGATGAATTTGGCTTTTCTCAATGACTTAGGCCCCCAACAGAACACGAAAGATCCTGTCAGGAGCTAGGACTGGCACATTTTGAATGGTATCTCCATGAAGGAACCTCTATGCCGGCTTAGAGGTTAAATGGTGGGAGAGAAAACTTTGCGTTTAAGTATAGTGGAAGCACTTGATCTGTCAAGAAAAAGGGTTTTATGACGGGGCACGGGATGCTGTTCTAGAAATGGGCAAAAGGAGTAATAATGATATGACGGCGCCTATCATAGCCAGGATAAATGCCCAGACATACCCGCCTGTCGCGTCGATCGTCCATCCTGTCATTACGGGAGAAATCACTGAGCCTATGCCCAAATAGATCGTCCACAGGCCCACAACGCTCCCTGCAGACCTTCTAGAGAAATAATCCGCAGCAGATGCTGCATACACAGGCCAAATAGCCCCATAACCAATGCCAAAAACAGAAGTAAACAGAATCAGCGTGACATACCTTTGAAAATAGGCCATTCCTAGACACCCTGTTGCCACGAGTGCTCCGCATAAAATCATTACCCTAATCCTACCCAAGGTATCAGACAGATGTCCAAGCAGGAGCTTTCCAAACACACCTGCGATGGCTATTACAGCGATTAATCTGGTCGCAGCCTCATAAGGCATCCCCAACCCTTGCGCAACATATATGCTAAGGAAGGTGAAGGGGATGAGTATGGAAAAGGCGATGGCCAGATAAGAGAGGCCAATGAGCCAGAAGGTGCGATTAAATAAAAGCCGTGTGTATGTTTCCCTAACTGTCTCATTGGTAAATCTGCTGGACGTTGGATGCTGAAAACGGGACGTTTCTTCTGGGTGACTTCTCACAAGCAAGAAGTTCATCCCTCCCACGAGGAAAGCGAACAGGCCCAAACTCGTCCACCCCGTCCTCCAGCCATAAGTGGCTGCTATGATCGGTATAAGAGCACTCCATAATGCAATACCCGTTGCGCTTCCGATATCCGTGAAACCCAGGGCAATGCCCCTGCGTTTGTCGCTGACCCATCTCTGGATGAGTGCCACGACAGGGACCCAACACGCTGAATGGCCGATGCCGGCCAAGCTGAAGAACAGACTGGCGCTGAAAACCGATGAGGAATAGGACATGAGAAATGCCCCTAACCCC
>JASFIT010000479.1:0-3377 GCA_050122535.1 Desulfobacteraceae bacterium
TTATCATACCGAACCCTTGTTCTGTTTCCTCCTGTTAAAGACCAGCTCCACGTAATTGAATAGGGCCATCATAAAACCCACACAGAAGAACCCTGCTGCAGGCAGGACAAAGAAGAGCAGGGGCCGGCTCCCTAGGACATCATATCCAAACAGGGTGCCTGACCCTAGGAGTTCTCGAACAAAGCCAAGGGTCATCATGCCAAACATAAAACCGAATCCCATCCCCAGGGCATCCCAAAAGGATGGCGTGATCGGATTCTTGGCCGCAAACATCTCTAAACGCATGGTGATGATGGCGAAGGCGACGATCAACTTCACAAAGATGCCCATTGCTTTGTAGGCTGCCGGCATGTAGGCAGCTAGCACCAGATCGATGACCGTGACCCAGGTGGCAATGGTCAGCGTGTATGTGGGAATCCGAATGCGTGGATGAATGTAGTTCTTGATGGCCGAAATGGTACAGCTTGAGAAGACCTGCACAAACAGAACTGCGATCCCCAGCATGAGCCCATTCATCACCGTTGTGCTGATGCCCACCGCAGGGCACATGGAAAGGGCCAATCTGAAAATGGGATTTTCAGTCAAAATGCCGTTAAACAACAATTGCGTATTCGTTTTCTTTTTGACCGGCACTCCGTATCTCCTCTATTGGTTAAGTTGTTTAGTCGTCGATTGGTTGAGTTGTATGCTCGCTACATCTCATCCACGACTCAACCACTTAACCACTCAACGACTCAACCATCCTAAAACGCAACCGGAATCTTTTGTTCAGCAATCACCCCATCCAGTATTCCCACGCGGTACGCGAATCTTTTTATAATGCCCCTCACACCATTGGTGACCGCTTCACTGGAAATGGTCGCCCCGGTCAACGCATAGATGTCTTGATCTTGGTATTTGCTGCGGATACTCTCGATCTCCTTTTCAGTAAAAGCCCCTTTTTCCCACGTCTCTTCTTCCAAGTATTTCATGTACTCCTCTGGAAGGGGTTCTCGAATGACCTCAAGCTCTTTTACCTTCTTGAACGTTTTCCCCTTGAACTGGTTCTTGAAGTATTCCTCTTCAATTTCTGCACCCAGCCCGGGGTCTTCTTCGTGCTCCATAATCTCGAGCCCAAGGATTTTGAAAGTGGGATCCAAAGCCAACATCACATTGATGAACGTCTTGTAACCTGGGAATTCGCCGGGAAGCAGGTAAGCGAGGCGCTTCTCTCCAAGCTTCGCAATGATAGTGGAATCCGCATAGGTGAATCTCTTCGGAGGCTTAAGCACGGCCTTCAACGCCTTCTCTCGGTCAGGTGCTTCGATGGCTTTCTTAGGCGATATACGCACGTCGTAACTCTCAGAGAATTTACCCTCTAGGGTAATGAGCAAGAGCTGATAACCTTCCTCGTTTCCTCTTTCCACAGGCGTCAGGTATCCCAGGTACTTCTCCTCACCTTCCTCAACAATGTAGCGATAAATGGCGTAAAGCTTCAGATCTGAAGGAGCAGGATTGGCGTTGGTGTACCCGAGCAGTTCGAGCATGGTGTCCTGAACATTTTGATGCTCATTGTGCTTCTTCGCCTTGTCCGTTACAGTGAAGACCGACCCCATGACCAGGGCAGCAAGCAAACATGATATGGTCAAGCCAATGGTAATTCTTAAAATCTGCTTCATTTTAGCGCACCTTTTTCAGGGGCAAAACGTCTCGGTTTAAACCAACTATCTAAGGCCGGAGAAAGACTGTTCATCAGTAAGATGGCGTAACATATCCCTTCAGGATACCCACCCTTCAAGCGGATAAGGACAGTAAGTGCGCCTATGCCAACGCCAAAAACCAGTTTTGCGCTCTTCTGGTTGGGCGAGCTCACATAATCAGTAGCCATGTAAAAAGCGCCCAGTGTGACACCCCCCGATAAGACGGCAAGCAATGGATTGCCCGTAAAGAGCTTTTCCCCGCCGAAAACCCATGTAAAAAAGCCAATGGAAACGATAACAGAAACCGGAATGTGCCACGTGATGTACCGCTTGTAGAGAAGAAAGAGTCCACCCAGAAGAAGCAACAGGGCAGAAGTTTCACCTATACATCCGGGCCGCAAACCAAGAAAGAAATCCTTATAGATCGTGGGCATGGTCCCAAATTTTTCCATCACCGCAGAAATGCCATAATGTTTTAGCACATAAAGAGGTGTGGCTGCGGAGACCGCATCTACCCCTGGCTCCATGTATTTGAAAATGGCAAAATCCCGAATGGGATGGAGCCAGGCGGACGTCATGGCTACAGGATAGGTGGCCAAAAGAAAGGCGCGACCCATAAGGGCAGGATTCCAGATGTTAAACCCTATACCACCCATCAAATGCTTGGTCACAAAGATGGCCACCACCGCGCCCAGGATAGGCATCCAGTAAGGCACACCGGGCGGAATGATGTAGGAGAGAAGGAGTCCTGTGATGACAGCGCTGCCATCCTTAACGGTAATCGGACGACGCAAAACCTTCTGTGAGATGGCCTCTGTCGCAACACAGCTACCCACACTGACCAGGGTAATGATGAGCGTTTGGAATCCAAATACAAAAATGGACAGTATAAGTGGGGGGATCAAGCAAGCCACAACCGTCCACATGATTTTTTCCACAGACTCCTTGCTCTTCACATGGGGCGATATGGAAACGGTCCAAATAGAGGGTTCAGTCTGAGGACCTGCGATATCTTCTATTTGCTCTTGGATGACCTTTCTCCTTCATAGAATCAGTTTGCGGTCTTATTTTTTTGCTTTCATTTTAGCAAGTCGAATGAACTGCACAAGGGGTCTCTTGGCAGGGCAGACAAAGGAGCAGCATCCACACTCAAAACACTCAAATACACCGAACGGTGCAGTATCTTCGGCGCGTCCAGCCTCCACATAGATCCCGATTTCATTGGGAGAGAGGCCCATGGGGCAGGCATCAAGGCACCACCCACACCGAATGCATTGGCTGTGAATCTGGGAGTCTACCTCATCCTCTGTGAGAAACAGAACACCCGAGGTGGTTTTAGTAACAGGAATATCCAGGGTTGATATGGCAAAACCCATCATGGGGCCTCCCATAACGACCTTGGCCAGCTCCGGTTTTGTTCCCCCTAAGTAAGATACGATGTCACTGAGTCTAGTCCCGATTTTCACCCTTAGATTAGCAGGCCTTTCAATGCCTTTGCCCGATATGGTGATCACTTTCTCATAGAGTGGCTTGTTGAGGACCACGGCATCATAGATGGCTTTGGTCGTGCCCACATTCTGAACAATCAGCCCCACGTCAAAAGGGAGACCAAACCCTGGAACTTTTCGACCCATAATACTCTGAATGAGTTGTTTCTCTGATCCCTGGGGATATTTTACTTCCAAAGCGTCAACAGCG
>JASFIT010000480.1:0-3373 GCA_050122535.1 Desulfobacteraceae bacterium
AGATCACAGTGGGGCAAGTACCTTTTCATCTCTGAGTCACCGGTACCCCAGAAGGGCTCACTCTCTGGATTGAGCCAGATGAGTCTTCTGCTCCGCTCCTTAATTTCCCTGAGAATCTCCGTCCGTGGATCCCCGTAATTGTTTCGAGCATCCCCCAGAATAAGCACCGTGGTTTTGTCTGTGACTGTGTCAAGCCAACTTTCTTTGAAATCCAGAAGGGCTCCCCCGTAATCTGTCCGTCCCATGATGATCTGGAGCCCCGTACCCGTATCTATCTTTGCAACCGCTTCCTCGACAGAGTATTCATCGAATACATGGGTGACCTCTATGAGATTGGAGCAGAAGATGAATGTCCTGATCCTTTCTATGATCTCATTGAGGCTGTAAAGAAAGAGCAAAAGAAACCGTGAGACCGCCTTCACAGAACGACTTACATCGCATATGGCAACCACATCAGGACGATCGATCTTCCTCTTCTTCCACTTGGGTTCAAAAAGCAGTCCCCCATAGTTGATGTTTTTTCTCAAGGTGTTCTTGAAATCAAGCAGGCCCCTGTTGGCCCTTTTCCGCCGCCTGGAATAGAGTGTGTTCAGCCGTTTGGTCATCTTTTGAACAATAGCACGCATACGGTTGAAATCGCGCTGCTCCACATTTGAAAGCCCTATGTTTCTCAGGTATTGTTCGATCATTTCCTCTGTTGCCGAGCTGGCAAAGAGATCATACTGTCTCTCTACGTGGTTCCTCACCGTTTCAAACAACACCTCTTTTGCAGCTTCCAATCTTTTAGCCCTTTCCTGCATATCCTCTTGACCAAACCGTTTGATATCGCGATTCAACCCTTCCAGACCCATCTGCTGCATAATCTTCTGGATGTATAGCCCCTTCTGGGTAAAGAACTTTATGCCCGAGATATCCACCTGGCGGGCGGCGTTGCTCATCGCCACAGACAGACCCGCATTATCCCCAGAAAGGAGCATTTGTGTAAGGAGGGAATCCTGTGTATCCAGATCGGTTTCCAAGGGCACAGTAGAATCCGTTTTCCGGGTTGAAAAGGCATCAAAGGCAAAGAACTGTTCAAAACACGCCTCGAAAATCTCTTTTTCCGTTTGAGACTTTGCCAAGGCCACCGACAGGGCATCCTTCAGAACTTCCCTATCTTGATAGCCCATAAGCGCAACAGCCCGCATTGCGTCTGTGCTCTCGGATATGGAGATTCTTATCCCTGACCCACGCAACGCGACAATGAAATCCTCAAGGATTTGATCCATTTCTCACTCTTAAGCCCTTGCTACAGCCTTTTCTGTGAAATCATAGAGGTGTTCTTCGACCGTCCTGATATCTTCTTCAAACTTCAGAAAGACATTGAGGGTCTCTCTGACCAGGTCCGGACTCAGCTTATCGGAATGGAGGAGGAGCAAGACCCTAGCCCAGTCAATGGTCTCGCTAATGGAGGGGACCTTCTTTAAATCCAGCTTCCTTACCTGTTGGATAAAGGAAACCAGCTGCTTTCTAAGTCGTTCAGGAATTCCGGGGACACGCGTATGGATGATCTTTCTTTCCAGTTTGGGGTCAGGGAAAGGAATAAAGAGGTGCAGACATCGACGTTTTAGGGCTTCACTCATCTCCCTGGTATTATTACTCGTCAGGAACACAAACGGTCTCGATATGGCCGAAACAGTGCCGATCTCTGGCACGGAAACTTGGAAATCGGAGAGGATTTCGAGCAAGAAGGCCTCGAACTCCTGATCCGATTTGTCCACTTCATCCACCAAAAGTATACATCCCTCCTGCTGCTGAAGGGCCTTTAGGAGTGGTCGCGGTTCAAGAAATGGGCTGGAGAAAAAGATATCGTCATGTTGATGAAGTTTTTCAATGGACGCTGTCAGTCCATCAGATTCCTGAATGAGATCATTTAATTTGTCTTTCAATATTTGGGTGTAGAGTAGCTGCTTTCCATATTTCCATTCGTAGAGCGCTTTGGACTCATCGAGTCCTTCATAACATTGCAGCCGGATTAGTGGGACCTGTAGGTAAATGGCCGCGCTCTTTCCAAGGTCTGTTTTACCAACGCCCGCAGGCCCTTCTACCAGAATAGGTTTACCAAGGTGATAGGCAAGATAAAGGGTTGCGGCAATCTTCTTCGTGCAGACGTATTCCACGTCATCAAATCCCTGTTGGATCCTTTCGATTGTGGAAAACTTTTTTTCATCCACCCACTTCATAAAACGCCTTTCTTTGCGGAACACCTTGCCGATTATTATTTCCTTATGGAAGGCGAATTCAATGCCCTCCAACTAATATACAACAGATCTGAAGATTTAGAAAGCTTGTTTCACCGGTCTTTTTCAGAAGTCGAGGTGGAGGGAAAAGAGAGGAGAACATCCGAGACCAGGTTGACAAGACCCCAGATGGCGTCTGCTGCAAGGTGATGCTCTATGGATCGGTCAAAGAGAATAGAGAGGCGCGGTTTGAACTCCTCATCTCCTTTCCACAGGAGATAGTAGAGGGGCACTCTGGGAAAGGCCTGGAACCTATAGGCGATGTCAGCCAGATCCAGAACTTCACCCCGTGCACGTTCTGCCGCCTCGCTGAAACGATCCAGATTGTTGCCGTAACAATCCAACAGGGGCTTTATCTTAAGCGCATGGGGTCCTGTGAAAAAGTGGGCGCTCTTGAGCTCTTTGACGCTGACCATTTCATGGCTTAAAGTCTGTGGACCCACATTGAGAAGATACACAAGGCACACCAACTCCAAAAGGGGGTTGTCCAAACGCTCCCATTGACCGTGGCTTTGACCACGCAGACACTGGTTCTCCGTGTCCACCAGAAGATATTCTTTAAGAAAGGGAAGCAATAGACCCGTTGACGGATAGTTCCTCGCCGAAGCGTACTCGCAAATCTCTTCCATATTGCCCTTCCTGAGCTCTTCCCAGTATTGTTCAGGCACTTTCAAGACATCCCCCGAAGGGGTCTTGGCCTGCGGTCCCTGTTTGCGTCTTCTCTCCTGCATGCTCAAAAATCCCTGGCTAAATGGATAAGGTCCTGTCTTGAATATGTCACAGGGAAACGCTTCACAATCCCTTGGACAGTATTCTATCCTCTTCTCTGAGGCACATGCGAGTATGGGGCATGGCGAGCCCAAGATCCTCACTTGAGCTGCCATCTTTCTCAACCCCTCCTCGCTTCTTCCAGATCCGCAAGTGGAACAGATTTCCATGAGGTTCAGTCTGCAAACATCACAGTTGATTCCACAAGCACCAGTGGGCATGATAGATCCTTTTATTTCATATCCCTTATACTCTTGAAACTAACAAACACCTATCACAGCGCTATTCACTGATCAACCCCTATTAGTGCTCACGTCTTGACACAT
>JASFIT010000481.1:0-3367 GCA_050122535.1 Desulfobacteraceae bacterium
CCACGTCCGCTTTTTCCAGGGGCAGCTCTTCTGGTTTCTCCCTTTTGACCTCTAGGACCTCCGGTCCCATATCCGCCTCTGGAAGCTGGACATCTATCTCCCTGACCTCACCCGTTCTTTCAACGGGGGACAGAGCCTTCATGGTGCCCGGCATGACCGTAGCCATCTGGGGCCGGTGATCAGGGCACGAAATGGTGGCAATCACGCCGCCACCCCACCCGGGAACCACCTGCAGAAGCCGTCCTTCACTGTCCAGTTTGAGATCAATGCAGTGGGCAGAGAGGCCGGTTCTTACCTTGGCAGCCACCCTTGGGGCGAGTTCAACCCCCAAGGCGGTGGCACCCATCAACAGAATATCCGGTTGATAGGTCTTGATGAGATTCTCTAGAACCAGGGCGTAGGGGAGTAATCGATAGTTCTCTAGATGGGTATCATCGGCCAAGAGAACGGCGTCAGCCCCGTAATGGATGAGATTCCGGGCAAGGGGCTTTACGTCCTGACCCAGTAGAACCCCTATGACGTTTTTGTTTGACTGATCTGCTAGTTCCCTGGCTTTACCTAAGAGTTCCAGGCTGACCTCGTGCAGCTCGCCGCCCCGCTGTTCCGCAAAGACCCAGATACCACCGTAATCGTTCCCGCTCATTAAGCGACCTCTTCAATCAATAGGCTCCACTTTTATTTCCCCTAACTTTAGTTCACTTTAGGCACTTTAGACACTTTAGCTCACTTGTGTCAGATGATCCCATACTGATAAATCTTATCCACCAGCTTCTCGACGATCTCCTCAACCGATCCTTCCAAAGTCTCCTTGGCTCGGGCAAATTGGCGGAGCTCAAGACCGGCCATCTTCGTGGGGGAACCGTCCAGACCGATCAGGGTGGACTCCAACTTCAAGTCCTCGTTTGATAGCACCTTAGTCTCTTTATTCTCTGCCGCGATAATGCCGGTAAAAGGAATATAACGGGGCTTATTGAGTTCTTTGCGAACAGAAATGACCAAAGGAAGGGATGCCTTGAGCTTGGTATAACCATGCTCGATCTTCTGTGTAAGAACCAGATTCGCATCCTCCCACTCTAACCCGATCACGTGCATCACATTGGGCAGATCTAGGAATTCAGCCAACTGAGAGCAGACTTGGGCCGTCGATCCATCAATGGACAAGTTCCCGCAAAAGACCATGTCCAATTCCCCTATCCAGCGGCAGCCAGCGGCAAGGATATTGGCCGTGGCCAGCGTATCAGACCCGGCATAGAGCGGATCAGATAACAGGACGGCCCGATCCGCACCCATGGCCAGTCCCTCCCTGATTGTGGATTCCACAAATGGGGGAGCCATGGAGAGTAATACCACCTCTCCACCCTGGGCTTCCCTGATCTCCAAAGCCGCCTCCAGGGCATGCTTGTCCAGAGGGTTGATGACGCTTGGAATGCCCTCTCTTTTGAGGGTCTGGGTATCCGGGTCCATGGATACCTTATCCCAATGCTTGGGATCAGGTACGGGTTTAATACAGACGATGATTCGGTTCATGCTCCTACCTATCTTCCAAAAAAACTATCCATCTGGACGAGCCGACACGATCTCCGTGGGAGCAGATACTAGGTCTTGGATGTTGGATACAGGATATAGACACCGAACTCTAAAATGGAAATCCCACGCGGGAGCGCTAGCATCCAGCATCTAGTATCAAGTATCTCTCTGAGGCGTAGGCTCTCCGAGCCGGAGGCCAGTATCCCTCATTCTATTTCTTGAATGGCGAGAGAGCTGCCCTGGCAAGAACCACCTTTGCAATCTCGGATGTCCCTCCTGCAGGAATGGCGACCATGGCATCTCTTAAAAGACGCTGCACCGCATACTCCCTCATGATGCCGTAAGAACCATGAATTTCAATCGCCTTCTTCGCTGCGTTTGCTGCTGCGTCACAGGTGTAGTATTTTGCTAGCGCGGCCTCATTATGACACCGCATGCCCTGATCTTTCAACCAGCTGGCCCGGTAGCAGAGCAGCCGGCAGATTTCCAGTTGAGAATAGATCTCTGCCATATAGAATTGAATCGCCTGAAGGGCACTGATCGGTTTGCCATAAAGCATCCTCTCAGTAGCAAATTTTCCTGCCTCCTCATATACGGCAGTCAGAATACCCAAACCCACAGCAGCCATTCCCGTTCTCCCTGTCTCACTGATCGCCTTGAGCGCCACGGCTAATCCACCGCCCTCTTGTCCCAACAGATTTTCCTTTGGGACTTCACAGTTGTCGAATGCCAGCTCGCCGGTGTTGGCTCCCCGCAGGCCGAACTTGTTCTCCTTGCGTCCCAACTTGGCCCCGGGAGCATCCTTGTCCACGATCAGGGCACTCAATCCCTTGGCGCCTTCTGCAGTCTTGCAGATGATGACCCAAAAATCAGAAGTGTGCGAGTTGGTGATGAAGCACTTGCGTCCGTTGAGTATGTATTTATCTCCTTTCAACTCTGCTGTGGTCTTCATGCCAACCACGTCTGAACCGCCGCTGGGATCTGTGACCGCGACGCACCCCATGGTCTCGCCTTTTGCCAAGGGGGGTAGGTATTTCTTCTTCTGTTCCTCGGTGCCGAAATCATTCAGGTCTGCACAGGCCATATGATGGACCTGCATCGCCATGGGCATGGCAGCGCAGACCCTCCCCAATTCCTCCAAAACAATGGTGCGGGCCACATACCCCAGTCCTACGCCATCATATTCCTGCGGCGTGATCACACCCATGATCCCCAAGTCTGCCATTGGTTTCAATAGATCCGTGGGGAATTCACCCGTCTCCTCCATAGCCTCCATCTTTGGGGTGACCTCGGCTTCGGCAAATTCCCTGACAGATTTCCTCAACATCTCTTCTCTTTCTGAAAAATTAAAATCCATAATCTTTCCCTCCATCTAAAGTTGTATGTGCTTTTCCTATTTCTTCTATGCAAACACGGCACCTAAGCGGTCGGGTGTAAAACCCGACCCTACGATGTAGGGTGGCATTTTACCCGCCAAAGCACCTTGGCGGGTGAATATGCCACCATGGTTTTTTTATTATGGTGCCAGTCTATCCAGGTACTCAATCAAAGAATTGATGGATTTATCCAAACTAATCGTGGACTTCTCCGTGCCATAGATGACGGAAGCCCCCATCATCCCAGCAAAGACCATCTCGGTGAGGGCCTCGGTACTAATCCCGTCTGCTAATTCCCCAGACGCCTTCGCTTGATCCAAAAGCCTCTTAATCATGGCCTTGAAACCTGAAAATCCTTTATTCAGTTCACGAGAAAGGTGAGGCCGTTGGTCATCCAGTTCCACAGATAGGGCGACAAAAATACATCCTCCGGGGAAGTTTTTCGAATCCCTTAAATATCTGTC
>JASFIT010000482.1:0-3349 GCA_050122535.1 Desulfobacteraceae bacterium
TTTTTTCAAGATATGCAAAAGAGGTTTGCTCTATAAAACAAGAGCTAAACTCTCAGTGCACAGAACCGCTCGTTTCTCGCGGCCTGTGACCGCGGTCGTTATCGCCTCCAAAGCAGCGGCCTTTTATGTGTTGACTACCGTTTTTCATAGATCTCGTAACATGCGAGCCATCCCTGGGGAGCCGATTTGAGACTCAAAATAGGGATCACGAATTTCATCTATGATTCTGAAACCGTATTTTTCGTATAGTCGCTGCGCAGGAATATTCCCTATGTAAATGTTAATTTGGGCACGTTTAAATCCCTGCAACCTGCCTGTTTCCATTATCTCTTCAAGTAGCTTACTAACAATGCCTTTTCTGCGGAATTCCTCAACTGAGGCAACACTATCAATGAGCCATGCTTCTTCAAACGAATCTGGTATACAATTCAGTATCCTTGGCGGACTATCATTCACAGAAGTGGGGGATGGTCCGTTTAACTCTTGAAAGACTTCAGGAAGAGCCTGATACAATGCAGGATACCCTGAAACTGAAGGATCGTATCCTCCGAGGCCAGCGACTGGGGATCCACCACTTTTCGCCAAAAGATAACATGAGTGGTGAAACATATGGGGTATAGCCGTGACGGAAAGCAGTTTGAGGAAATGCAGACATTCTTCCTCGGACTCTCCGATTATTACTTCCCAAATTCCTTTCTTCACATGAGCACGTCCCGCGGTTAGTATGAGCCAAGAAAGAAAATCAGCATCTTCAGCTTGCGCAGGACCTATTATGATATTCATAAGGACTATTCTCTTTTTACAGGGGATTTGCCACTAGCTTACTTGATCGAGTCCATAAGGAATAGGTTGCCTACGATTAATTTAGCTGTAAGGGGGATAGACTGCAAGATAATCTTCATTGTCTCAGTTCAGGAAACCATGATACTTGCCATCATGCGTACTTCGCACATATTGAAGAAACGATGGTCTAATTTTTTGTGAGTCCTGAAGAGTCCAGAATCACAACATGCTATCCTGAACAATTTCAGCCACATACTATGTATGGACATTCTCACCAAAAAAGGCTATCTTTTGAAGCACTAGTTTATTGGGCACTAAATTAACCCACAGCAACACCCTATCCTTCTGTAGTTAGTCATGGAAAGATTTGCCAGAAGGTGGAACACAGAAAGCCTCTAAGGGATTCCTATGCCCCTTTGGGGGCTTTCGCGTTTGGGGAGGTGATCCAATGCCGGAGGAGCGGGCCAAACGGAAACTGAGTGCAATTCTCAGCGCAGATGTTAAAGGTTACAGCCGCCTCATGGGAGAGGACGAGCTTGCGACTGTCCGCACTCTGGAGGCCTACCGGGAAATGATAGCTGAGGTCATTAGAGACTATCGTGGTCGAGTTGTAGACTCCCCTGGGGACAATGTGCTAGCCGAATTTGCCAGTGTGGTGGATGCGGTAGAGTCAGCAGTGGACATCCAGAAGGAACTTAAGGCAAAAAATGCTGAGGTACCTGAGAACCGCAGGATGGAGTTTCGGATAGGTATAAACCTGGGCGATGTGATTGAGGAGGGGGAGAGAATTTACGGAGACGGTGTTAACATCGCTGCTCGTATAGAGGGTTTGGCAGGGGCTGGAGAAATCTGCATCTCGGGAACTGCCTTTGACCAGGTAGAAAGCAAACTTGGGTTGGAATTCGAATACCTTGGAGAACAGTCGGTCAAGAATATCAAAAAGCCAGTTCGCGTCTATCGAGCACAGATGGAAAGTGTCGTTTCTGATGTTGAGACGAGACAGGAACTTCCATTACCCGATAAGCCATCGATAGCGGTATTACCCTTTGTAAACATGAGCGGAGATCCTGAACAGGAGTATTTTAGCGATGGTATGAGCGAGGATATCATTGCTGCTCTCTCTAGGGTGCCCGAGATGTTTGTAATTGCTCGGAACTCAACTTTCACTTACAAGGGAAAACCAGTGAACGTGCAACAGGTGAGTCGGGAGTTGGGTGTGAGATATGTGCTAGAAGGTAGTGTCCGGAAAGCCGGCGACCGAGTGAGGATTACTGCCCAGCTTATCGATGCCACAACAGGACATCACCTTTGGGCGGAACGCTATGATCGTGATTTGAAAGATATATTTGCCATACAAGATGAGATAACCTTGAAGATCTTGAAGGCCCTCCAAGTGAAGCTTATAGATGGAGAGCAAGCTCGGTTGTATGCTAAAGGGACTGAGAACATTGATGCATACTTGAAAATGGGACAGGCACGCAGTTACTTAAATCGATTTAATAGAGGAAGTAATTTACTTGCGCGTCAAATATGTGAGGAAATCATTGCCTTTGACCCAAAGTGGGAATTACCTTACAGCGTCTTGGGCTGGACCTACTGGATGGATGTGAGGTTGGGTTGGAGCGATTCTCCTGAAGAATCTGTTCAGGAGGCGTTTCAATTGGCGCAAAAGTCCATATCAATGAATGAATCGTCCATGGCCCATGGTTTGTTGGGCTTTCTATACACACAAACACATCAGCATGAGAAGGCTAAAGAGGAATCAGAAAAGAGTATCGCACTCGACCCCAATTCAGCTGACGCCCATGCAGGGTGTGCAAATACTCTAATTTTTGCCAGGGAGCCTGAAAAGGCGATTTCTTTGATTGAGAAGGCTCTACGGCTGAACCCTTTTCCTCCAAGCTGGTATTTTGTATCGTTGGGTTCCTGCTATCGAATGCTGGCGCGTTTTGAGGAAGCGATCCAAGCATATAAAAAAGCGATTTATATAGAACCAACAAATTTATTTGCACGCCTTTACCTAGGTGCTACTTATGCTCTGGATGGGCAAGAAATGAAGGCCCGTGCTCAAGCGGAAGAAGTCCTAAGGATAGATCCTTCATTCTCCGTCGAGTATCTTGCGAAGACATTGCCATTCAAGGATGATGCCCAGACATGGCAAGTTGTTGACGCTCTGCGCAAGGCGGGGCTGAAGTGAAATGAGGTGTATCCAGAAGAGAGGTGGGAAGACTCAAAACCTAAACTATATCTGCATTCGCCTTTCCGGTCCTCGGTAGCGAAGCATAGACATCCCACTCCTTCGATCATCAACCTCTGGCAGGGCAAAAAAATCCTGCATGAATAATTTTAAGTCATGTATGTTGGTAAATTCCTTTACAATGTTTCTTTTGTTAGTTTCAATTTCGAGCATCATCCTTATCTCTTTAACAATCTCCATTTTCTCCGCCTCCTGATATTTGACTGGCCGCAGACTTTGCGTTTCTCGCAATAGTCTCCATACTTCTCTAGCGTGATACGTAGGGCAACAAGTTCATAACAAGAACAGGAATCAGTATCGTTGTGGTTG
>JASFIT010000483.1:0-3336 GCA_050122535.1 Desulfobacteraceae bacterium
GGAAAAGATTGTTAAACCCTTGGGAAAGAAGGTCTACACCATTGTCAATTATGACAATTTTTTTATCCTGCCGGATGTCATTGATGAATATACGGAGACGGTGAAGTACCTCGTTGAGAATTATTATTCCGGGGTTTCCAGGTATACAACGAGTACTTTCCTTCGGATGAAACTGGGAGATGCCCTCAAAAAACGGGATGTGGCCCCGTATATCTTTGAGAGCAGCGAAGAGGCGAAAAAAGCCCTGGGAAAAGCGTAGAAAAGTCGTTCTGAGGTAAACATTATGAGCGAACCAGTCATGAAGAAGGTGAAGGGAGATGGCGTGGAAATTAATCTAGCCGTCTGGGAAGGGACAGAGAAACATATCCTTTGTCTCCATGGCATCACGGCCAATTGCCGTTGCTGGGACGTGATTGCTCCTGTATTATCCCCCAAACACCGAGTTCTTGCCATGGATCTGCGGGGGAGAGGCCTTTCGGAGAAGCCTGGCACAGGATATTCCTTGGAGCACCATATTCGGGATATGAATTGCGTCATGGATGGTATGGGGCTGCAGCAGGCCGTGATCATGGGGCATTCCTTGGGCGCTTTCATTACTTTGGCCTTTGGAGCCGAGCATCCGGAAAGAGTCGACCGCCTCATCCTCGTGGACGGGGGAGGCGATCTTTCTGAGGAGCAGATGGATAAAGTTTTCGAAGGCATTAAGCCGGCACTGGACCGTCTGGGCAAAGTCTTTCCTTCAGCTGACGCTTATCTGGAAACCATGCGTCAAGCACCCTACATACAGCCGTGGTCCTCTGCCACAGAAACCTATTACCGATACGAAATTGAGGAGGTGGAGGGCGGTGTGCGCTCAAATATCAATCCCGCACACATCGAGGAGGAGGCTGAGAACGTGAGAAAAGCGAAGAGTGCTTCCTTCTACCAGAGAATTTCTTGTAAGGTATTGGTCCTTCGGGCCACGGAGGGGCTTTTTAGTCAGGACGACCTCCTTTTACCTGAAGATGTGGTGCAGGGAATGATAAGCGAGATTCCCGACGCCCGGCGAGTGGATATCAGAGGCACCAATCACTACGGCATCGTCTTTCAACCCAATGAGGCTAGAGACCGAGCCATACTGGATTTCCTAGAGGAATAATCTGGCGGGATTTCTTTTGAAAGTCTCCGGAATTGGTGTTATACACCCATTTTGGATTGAGGAATTGAGGAATTGAGGGATTTAGGAATTCCTGGATTAAAGACTTCTGAGTGTCGGCTAGGAAGGAGGTAAAAATGGCGAAACGACTATGGGAGCCTTCAGAAGAGCGTATCAAAAGTACAAACATGTACAGGTTCATGAATATTATCAATGAGAAGTACAACAAAGACTTCACTGAATATTCGTCCCTCTGGGAATGGTCTACAGAGAATATCCCGGATTTCTGGGCATCCATGTGGGAATTCGCCGAGATAAAGGCCTCCCAGCCTTACAGTGAGGTGGTGGATGACTTGACCAAGATGCCGGGCGCAAAGTGGTTTTCAGGGGCCAAACTCAATTTTGCGGAAAATCTCCTTCGTTACCGAGATGATCAAGTGGCTCTCATCTTTAAAGGAGAGGCCCAGGATTCCATTAAGATGACCTATGCTGAGCTTTACGACGAGGTGGCCCGCGTCTCCAAGTCTTTAAGAGAGTTAGGGGTTCAGGCGGGAGACCGCGTGGCAGGCTTTATGCCCAATATGCCGCAGACCATCATTGCCATGTTGGCTGCCACGAGTCTGGGTGCTGCCTGGTCTTCCTGTTCGCCGGATTTTGGCATCAAGGGGGTGCTGGATCGATTTGGGCAGATCCAGCCAAAGGTGCTCTTCACGGCAAATGGATATTCCTTCAAGGAGAAGAAATTCGATTCCCTCGGGCGTATCGCCGATATCTTGAAGGAACTCCCCACCACCGAAAAAGTGGTGGTCGTTCCTTACACAGAGGCGGACCCGGATATCAGTGGTATTCCCAATGCGGTCCATTACCGAGATTTCAAGTCTCCTGAATCCAATTTGGAGATTGAATTCGAACAGCTGCCCTTTGAGCATCCCCTTTACATCATGTACTCTTCCGGCACCACCGGCCTTCCCAAGTGCATGGTTCAGAGTGCGGGTGGCATACTGATGCATCATATGAAAGAACTCATGCTTCACTCGGATCTAAAACGGGAGGATACCATCTTTTATTTCACCACCTGCGGGTGGATGATGTGGAACTGGTTGACCAGCTCTTTAGGGGTAGGTGCGTCGCTGGTCCTTTACGATGGTTTTCCGTTCCACCCTGATGCCGGGGCACTCTGGAAGATGGCGCAGGATGAAAAAATCACCATTTTCGGAACGAGTGCTGGATACATAGCGGCCCTCATGAATTCGGGCGTAAAGCCACGCGAAACTTATGACCTTACCCCTTTGAGGGCTGTCCTTTCAACGGGTTCCCCACTTTCCGTAGAAGGCTTTGAATTTATCTACAAGGAAGTCAAAGAAGATCTTCAACTGGCCTCCATCTCCGGGGGTACAGATATCAATGGTTGTTTTGCCCTGGGAAATCCCATGGGATCGGTGTACGCAGGCGAATTGCAGTGCAGGCCGCTAGGCATGAAGGTCTATGCCTTTGATGACAACGGAAGACCCGTCATCAACCAGCAGGGCGAATTGGTATGCACCACCCCTTTTCCTTCCATGCCCATCTATTTCTGGGACGATCCTGATGGCCAGAAATACCATTCCGCCTATTTTGATGTGTATCCCAATGTCTGGCGGCATGGGGACTTCATTGAAATTAATGACCGGGGTGGCATAGTCATTTCTGGGAGGTCAGATGCCACCCTCAATCCCGGAGGGGTGCGAATCGGGACGGCTGACATCTACCGTCAGGTTGAACAGATGGAAGAGATCGAAGACAGCATCGTTATCGGACAGCCATGGAAGAACGACGTGCGCGTCATCCTGTTTGTCAGGCCGGCTGAAGGCCATGCGTTGAACGATGAACTCAAAAACAAGATCAAGAAAATCCTTCGGACGAACGCTTCTCCCAGACATGTGCCCGCAAAAATTATTGCGGTGCAGGATGTCCCCTATACGCTCAATATGAAAAAGGTGGAGTTGGCCGTAAAGAAAGTGGTTATGGGACAGGAGGTGCTTAACAAGGATGCTTTGAAGAACCCTGAAGCGCTTGATTACTATGAGAACATAAAAGAACTTCAGGAAGATTAGTAAGATCGTTTCATCCCCTTTAATTGAAGTCTCTGCCGTAATTGGAAAAAGCTGTCATTCCGGGCGAGCCCAACCCCGTATCGAGTACGGGGCAGGCTTGTGGGGCGA
>JASFIT010000484.1:0-3336 GCA_050122535.1 Desulfobacteraceae bacterium
GCCCGGAAGAGTTGAGATAAAGAATAAGAATGAGGGGATAGGTGATTACAGGATGGAAACCATAAAAAATTTATTTCCCAATCTGCCTGAACGCTTGATCGGTCTCGGTGAGCTCGCTGAGAACCTCTGGTGGAGTTGGCATCCGGCAGCCAGAATGCTCTTCAAGATGCTGAACCGGCAGGCATGGAAGGAGAGTGGGCATAACCCGGACAAGATGCTCAAGGAGATTCCGAACGAGGATTTAGAATCAGCAGCCAGTAACCCTGATTACCTACGGCACTATGATGTAGTCCTTTCCAGATTCCGAAAAGAGATAGGGGAAGGGAGGTGCCATTTGCTGGACACGAAGGTTGATTCGGATGCCCCCATTATTGCCTATTTTTCCGCGGAATATGGCCTGCACCGTTCTTTGCCCTTTTATGCGGGGGGTCTAGGTTTTCTTGCTGGTGACTACATCAAAGAATGTAGCGACTTGAGGATTCCTTTAGTGGCCATAGGTTTTATGTATCCAGAGGGTTATGTTCATCAGATTATCAGTGAAGATGGTTGGCAGGAAAGCAGGGACGAGATCCTTGATCGAGAGGCGGCATCTATCTGCAGGGTTTTGGACAAAGAGGGAAAACATTTGGTGGTCAAGGTGCTCCTAACAGAACCTCCAATATATGTGGCCATATGGAGGGTAGATGTGGGGCGTGTACCCCTCTATCTGATGGATACAGACATGGAGAGGAACGATCCCTGGAACCGGGAAATAACCGCACGACTCTATATCGGGGATAAGGAGCAACGCCTGCGTCAAGAAATCGTTCTTGGAATCGGTGGGTCAGAGGTTTTGGAAAAGTTGGGAATCAAGCATTCTCTGACCCATCTCAATGAAGGGCATCCTGCTTTTGCTATTCTGGAAGGTATTAGGGATCTTGTGCAGCAAGGGATGAGCTACGAGGAGGCTGCCCGTCAGGTGGGCAAGACGACCGTTTTTACGACCCATACCCCAGTCCCAGCCGGCCATGACGTATTCCCATTCCCCTTGATGGAAAAATACTTTCACTCCTACTGGTCCTCCCTAGGATTAGACCGTGACACCTTTATGCAACTGGGCGTGCATCCCAAAGAACCCAATGCGGGCTTCAATATGACGGCCTTTGCACTCAGGATGGCGGGCCACCGGAACGGGGTCAGTAAAAAACACGGAGAAGTGACGCGCCAGATGTGGCAGAGCCTCTGGCCAGACCTACCAGATGACAAAACACCCATAGAGCATGTGACCAATGGGGTGCATGTCCCCACATGGACTGAACCCAAGGTGGAACTGCTATTCAATAAATATCTGGGCCCCGACTGGCTGGAAGACCATGATAACCCGGTCATCTGGGGGCTAATTGAAGAAATCCCGAACGAAGAACTGTGGAAGACCCACTACTGGCTGAAAATCAAATTGATCGATGCTATACGATATCGGGCGCGTCAGCGCTGGACTCTAGATAGAGTCAGCCCCTCGATTGTGGTGGCGGGTGGAGCCATGCTGGACCCTTCCATTTTGACCATCGGTTTTGCCCGTCGATTTGCCACCTATAAGAGGGCAGACCTCATCTTTTATGATATGGAGAGGTTGAAGAGGCTCCTGAATGACCGGTGGAGACCGGTGCAGATTATCTTTGCTGGCAAGGCCCATCCCGCAGATGATCCGGGTAAAAGGATACTCCAGAGGATTTTCAACGCCGCTCGTGACCCCGAAATGGGAGGTCGAATTGCCTTTGTGGAAGACTATGGGGAGCAGTTGGCACAGTATCTCGTTCACGGCGTAGATATCTGGCTGAACAATCCCATTCCTCCCATGGAGGCGAGCGGGACGA
Organism: Desulfobacteraceae bacterium; assembly: GCA_050122535.1. GTDB lineage: Bacteria > Desulfobacterota > DSM-4660 > Desulfatiglandales > HGW-15 > JASFEQ01. The sequence continues at coordinate 1,854 of JASFIT010000484.1, forward strand.
GCGGTATGAAAGCCGCCCTTAACGGTGTGCCAAACCTGAGTATTATGGACGGGTGGTGGATCGAAGGCTTCAACGGCAGAAATGGTTGGGCCTTTGGTGAGGGGGATGTGAGCCAAAGCCGGGATCACGCAGATGCAGAAGCCATTTATCGGATCCTGGAAGAGGAGATTCTTCCCCTGTACTACAAAATCTCGGAGGATGGTATCCCTCACGACTGGGTGAAGGTTATGAAGGAGTCCATGAAAAGTAACGCGGCAAAGTTCTCTGCCCGACGGATGGTAAAGGAATATGTTCAAAAATTCTACTCTAAGGCCCTTAAAGGGGCATAATGATTCCTTTTTGGAAGGACACCGCTTCAAGACAAAAAAAGAACCAACGTGTTCATTTTCACATTTATATGTTAGCTCTCTCGCAAAAGTTTAATTTGCAACTGACATGACACTATGATCACTAATCTCGCTAAATTCACTGCGGAAATAAGTAGCCCTGTCAGAATCCTTGCCATACTCGCAATCGTCATCGCTTTGCATTTGATTGTTATTGCTGTGCGTCGGCTCAGTCGTCAAATAATGTCCCTAAAGATCAGTTCTAATCTTTCCAAGTCGAAAACCATCGCCAGTCTCACCACGAGTGTCATCGTCTTTGCCCTCTATTTCAGCGCCTTTGGCCTCATTCTTCATGAGCTTGGGGTATCCATCACGGCCTACCTGGCGAGCGCCTCCATTTTGGGTTTGGCTATTGGGTTTGGATCACAGGGCCTTGTCCAGGATGTGGTAAATGGTCTAACCATAGTATTTTCGGGTCTTTTTAACGTAGAGGATATGGTGGAAATCGCAGGCCAGGTGGGCATTGTGCGCAACTTTGGGATGCGCTTCACTTTACTTGAGAACTCCTTTGGTGCCATGGTCTATATCCCGAACCGTACAATAACGAATGTGGTGCGATATCCTAAGGGGTACATACGAGGTATAGCGGACATAACACTTCCAGACGATGCTCAGATCGCTAATCAGATGGAAGAGAAGGTCTCCACCATCGTCAAGTCCACCTCTGAACAATTGTCAGGAATTCTCGTGTGGCCCCCTTCCATCGAGGGACGGATGAAAACAGAGTCAGGGAAGGCGTTTCTCCGGGTGAAATTTCGTCTCTGGCCAGGCCGGGGTGCCCCCATCGAGACCATATTCAAACAGGAAGTGGTATACGCTTTGAAAGCCCTTGATCCTAATTACCAGGATTGGATGGTCACCGTGAACTATGAGGTGGAAAGGAAGTCTGCCTCTTTATAATTAAGGCGTCGCCTATTCTCAAAGGAGTAAGTATGGAGAAAAAATATAAATTTTCAGTATGGTACGTCCTTATCGGCGTATGGATCGTACTGCTGCTTCAGAATTACCTCGGTTCCATGTTTGCCATCCGAACCATCACTTACAGCGAGTTCCTGAAATTACTCAAGGAAAATAAGGTGGTAGAGGTGGCCATCAGC
>JASFIT010000485.1:0-3334 GCA_050122535.1 Desulfobacteraceae bacterium
AGACTCAGATTTTAATCCTCGAAATACTTATCGTGTATTCCTGTGGTTAAAATCTTCGCCTTCCTTGACCTTGAACAAAATTGAACATTTTTAAAAGGTCTCTGCTGTGACAGGCGCTTTAGGATCGTTCCACTTGAGGGCCACGGCGTTCGAGGACCGCTTCGCTTGAGGCCCGAGGGATCAGTGCTGCAATCCCCAATTGCTAGATAACGCGTGCTGACAATATCCAGTATCCAGATTCATGCGACCTTGAAGGTCTTTCTTATATCAAATTCTGCTTGCTTGCCGTTGTTCCACTGCTTGACGGGTCTCAAATACCCCACAACCCTTGAGTAGATTTCCGTCTCTTCCTGACAAACATTGCATTTTTCATGTTCGCCATTCAGGTACCCGTGGGATGGACAAACACTGAAGGTTGGGGTGAGGGTGAAATATGGGAGGCGGTAATTGCTGACGATTTTTCGAATCAAACCCTTTATGGCCACAACATCACTGACCGCTTCCCCAAGATATATGTGAAGGACGGTCCCGCCTGTATATTTAGACTGCAGTTCGTCCTGGAGCATGAGGGTCTCGAAAACGTCGTCCGTATAGTTCACGGGAAGCTGGGTGGAGTTGGTGTAGAACGGCGCTGCCCCCTTTTGATATTCACGTTCGTTGGCGCAGAGGATTTCAGGGAACTCCCTTTTATCCAGCAACGCCAGTCTGTATGATGTGCCTTCTGCGGGTGTTGCCTCCAGGTTGAATATATCCCCAGTTCTTTCTTGTATCTTTGCAATTATTTGGCGTATGAAGTCCATCACCTTAAGGGAGAATTCCAGCCCCGCCTCACTGCCGATATCCGAACCTGAGAAATTCAGACAAGCCTCGTTCATGCCTATGATCCCGATGGTGGAGAAATGGTTCTTCCAGAAGAGCCCTGTCCCTTCTTTGACCTCTCTGAGATAAAATTGGGAGTAAGGATAGAGATTTCTGTCTGTAAATTTTTCAAGGACTTTCCTCTTTATGGAGAGGCTATCTGTTGCGAGAAGCACCATTTCCTCCAGTCGTTCGAAGAAGTCTTTCTCCTTCTCGGCCTGGTATCCTATCCGTGGCAGGTTGATGGTTACCACCCCAATGGATCCGGTGAGGGGATTTGCCCCGAAAAGCCCTCCCCCTCTTTTCAAAAGCTCCCTGTTATCAAGACGCAGACGACAACACATGGATCTGGCATCCTCTGGTGACATGTCAGAATTGACAAAATTCGAAAAATAGGGGATCCCGTATTTCCCCGTCATTTTCCAGATCATTTCAAGATTTGGATTGTCCCAGTCAAAGTCGGCGGTGATGTTATAGGTGGGTATGGGGAAGGTGAAAACCCTCCCCTTTGCGTCCCCTTCCATCATGACCTCAGCAAACGCCCTGTTGATCATGTCCATTTCCCCCTGAAAATCACCATACGTCTCCTTTCCGTCATTACCTCCGATGATCACCGGATGGTTTTTCAACATATCCGGTACATATAGGTCCATGGTAATGTTTGTGAAGGGGGTCTGAAACCCGACCCGCGTCGGGATATTGATATTAAAGACAAATTCCTGAAGGGCCTGCTTCACATCTTTGTAGTTTAGATTGTCATGGCGCACGAAAGGAGCGAGGAGGGTATCAAAGTTGGAAATGGCCTGGGCCCCAGCTGCTTCACCCTGCAGCGTGTAGAAGAAGTTGACAATCTGGCCGAGAGCCGACCTGAGATGTTTTGGTGCGGCACTTTCTACCTTTCCTTCCACGCCCTTGAAGCCTTGCATGAGCAGGTCTTGCAGATCCCACCCAACGCAGTAAACTGAGAGCAGACTCAAGTCGTGGATGTGGAAGGTCCCGTTTTTGTGCGCATCTCTGATCCCAGGGGGATATATGCTGTTCAACCAGTATTCTGAGGTGACATCTGATGAAATGTAGTTGTTGAGCCCCTGGAGGGAGTAACACATGTTGCTGTTTTCCTTGATTTTCCAGTCCAGTTCTTGAAGGTAGTTTTCCACAAGATCAACACTTGCCTTGGCTGCGATGCTCCTTATTTGGGCATGTTGCTCCCGATAAAGGATGTATGCCTTGGCCGTCTTATAAAAAGGAGAGTCGAGAAGCACCCTTTCCACGATATCCTGGATCTCTTCCACCTCGGGAACGGGATCAAGACGTAACTCATGGGCCAGGGTCAGGACCCGGAGTGTGAGTTTCCTCGCTTCCCTTTCCCCAAATTCGCCCGTCGCTTTTCCCGCCTTGGCGATGGCCGATGTGATCTTGGAAGAATCAAACTCAACAATCCGTCCGCCACGTTTTTGAATGCCTTCAAACATCTACGCCACCTCTTTAGGATAGAATGAAAAGAACAAGTTATAGAAATGAAATGGCAAAAGGGCTTTCTAGGAGGGCCTTTTTGAAAAGAATCACGAATGTGCGGGTTTGCCCCCTTTAATTAACGCCCGTCGTTTTGACGGAACCATATTCAATCACAATATATTGTGGTCAGTCAAGAAAAAAAATCAATATATTGAGAATCTGATAAGGTTTTCTTGAGAGCGCTTACGTGCTTTGGGGGAGGGTCTTGACTTTGTCGATTTATGCGTCTCTTGCCATTTTTTTCCTGTAAGTCAACATAGTCAAGGGCCCTTAATATTGGTTTGTTGAGGAAAGACGATCTTGCCGCAAAGGCCTAAGTCATAGCCGTCAAGCCCTTTGGCCAGCTCCTTGAATGCGGGTTCGTGGAAAAGCCCCAAAAAGCGTTGGACCCCTTGTTCAAAGAATCGGTCCTTGGAGACAAGAAGGTCATAGCGCTCCCAGCGAAGGGGGACAAAGTCCAGATCCAGGAGGTTCACAATGGGTCGGATTGCTGGCGTCGCATCTGCCCTCCCAGAGAGCACTTCAAGGCCCACGTCCAGATGGCTCCGAAACTCGCGGTCGTAACCCTCAATCTGGGTCCCTTTGAGGCCAGCCTTTTCCAGTTCAAGGTCCAGGAGCAGACGCGTCCCCGTGCCTTCGGGACGATTGGCGATCTTTATACCGGTCTGCTTCAGATCTGAGACATTCTTAATGGCCTTGGGATTCCCCTTGGCCACCAGAAGACCCTGTTCCCTGCGGCAGAAATTGACCACTGCGGGCAATTCACTACCAAGCTCTTGATAGGCGAAGTCAAAATTGTATTCCTGTTCATCCTCCTGCAAGAGGTGGCTGGATGCCATATGGCAAAGGCCACGAGCCAGTGCCTGAAGCCCCCCCAAGCTGCCCACGTTTCCAAAGACGGCCATCTGATCGGGATAGAGTCGATTGAAAAGTGCCATGGTCTTCTCCAGTAGAATGTCAT
>JASFIT010000486.1:0-3331 GCA_050122535.1 Desulfobacteraceae bacterium
CGAAGGGTGGGGAGTCCAAGCGTAGCGCGGACAAATCCCGTCTCGCCGGGGAGATGATGCCTTGATGGTGAATCAGGGGGAATAAGGGCGTTGACAAAAGCAAACCTTGAAAAATATAATGCTTTTTCACGGCCTTTTCCCGAAGGGGCGTATTGAAGGAGTTATTCTTCAGATGGGCGCATCAAACTCAGAGGGTATGAGAATCAATAATAATTGGCCTGTTGCAAGAGAGGGTCTCCCATTTATCTTTATTGGGAGCTTTTTTACTCTTCTTTTCCTATATTTTGGCCTCGCGGTACTCACGGTTCTTACCGGCGTTCTGAGCCTGTTCACCATGTTTTTTTTCCGTGACCCTGCCCGTGAAAATCATGTGCCAGAAAAGAGCATATTGACCCCTGCTGACGGCAAGATATTAGAGATTCAACATCTGAAGGATGGAAACAACCCGTTGGGTGAACCGGCCGTAAAGGTGAGTGTGTTTATGTCTCTGTTCAGCGTCCATGTGAATCGGATTCCCGTAGACGGAAAGATCTTGCAAATCCTCTACAATCCTGGGACATTTTTTTCTGCCAACCTGAATAAGGCCTCTGAGAAAAATGAAAATAACCGCATCACACTCCAAACAGGCGATGGACGCAGAATTGTATTTGTTCAGATTGCAGGACTTATTGCCAGGCGCATTGTGTGTTGGATCAAGGAGGGGGATCACGTGACGACAGGGCAGAGGTTTGGCCTCATCCGGTTTGGGTCCCGTTTGGAACTATATCTTCCGGATGATACTCATGTCGTTGTTCAGCCTTGCCATAAGGTAAAGGCAGGCGAAACTATACTGGGGTACCTATCATGAAATCAAGGCGGAAAAGGAAACCAAGACAAAGACGAAGGAAAGGCATTTTTGTCCTTCCTAATTTATTCACTTCGGCCAGCCTCTTCGGAGGCTTTTACGCCATCATCGCTGCAATACATGGCAGATACGAGGCAGCTGCCATTGCGATTATCATTTCCGCTGTGTTTGACGGCCTTGATGGGAGAATTGCCCGCTTTACGCGTACCACCAGTCCTTTTGGAAACGAGTATGACTCGTTGTCAGATCTCGTGGCGTTTGGTGCGGCACCTGCCATTTTGGCTTACTTGTGGGCCTTAGAACCTTATGGTCGTTTAGGCTGGCTGGCCGCTTTCATGTATGTCATATGTGGCGCCTTGCGGCTTGCCCGATTTAATGTACAGAAGGACAGTGTGGATTCCAAGTTTTTCAATGGACTGCCGATTCCAGCCGCTGCCTGTTTTATCGCATCCCTAGTCCTGTTCACCAAGGCCCTGGGAGGAATCTCCGAGAGCAAGCCGATTATCATTATTGTTATGATCTACGTCCTCTCTTTCTTGATGGTGAGCACAGTTGAATACCTGAGTTTCAAGGAAGTCAACATACGACACCGGAAACCCTTCAATGTGTTGGTATCCATCATCCTAATATTTACTGTGATCGCTTATAAGCCGCAGGTCATGCTCTTTATCATCATGCTGTCCTACATCGTGTCTGGACCTGTGGTTACTTTGTACAGATTGCATGGAAAGCGCTCCCAGGCCAGAAAAGCCGCATCGCCAATGGGGGAGGAAAGCCCTGAACATAAAGCCTTGGATAAGGGGAGCGCTGAACAGGTGGATACCACTTAGGCTCTCGGTTCGGTGCGCCGAGAGACAATTCTAATCTGTTGGGGCTGATCACCGGATTTGCAAACAAGGGGCTTTACTCTAACGTAAAAGCCATCCATGGAATTCTCTGTGTGCTATGAGAATAACGGGCGGCCAGGTGAAAGGCCGGCTTCTGGCATCACTGAAAGGTTGGAATATTCGACCCACCTCTGACCGGGCAAGGGAAGCTATTTTCAGCCTCATTGGCCAGGATGTGACCGGTTTTAGGGTCCTTGATCTATTTGCGGGCACTGGTTGTCTAGGCATTGAGGCCCTGAGCAGAGGAGCCTCTCGGGCCCTGTTTATCGATAATTCGATTCAGTCCATCAAGCTTATTAAAAAAAACCTGGCTCGGTGCGGGTATGAGCCCTTGGGATTTGTCTGGAAAAAAGACTTGACCAAGGGTTTGCCCCGGAAACACCCCCTGTTGAAAGAAAAGTTCGACCTCATTTTTCTCGATCCACCCTATGAGAAAAAGATGATTCCACCTCTGTTAGAAGAACTTTCTGACAGGGATCTCCTTGCGTCGCCCTCGATTGCGGTGGCTGAATCCTTTAAGACTGAAACCCTGCCCGAGTTTTTGGCTAAACTTCAAATGGTCAGTTCCAGGACTTATGGGGAGACGAAAATTAGCATATACCATTTTGGGGAGGATCCTCTGGCTCCTCCCACATGGAATAATGGAGTGATGGAATGATGGAACCATGGGTTTAAAGTGAATCCTTACCCTGTTCTACCCACCGCTCCAATATTCCATCATTCCAACATTCCATGGGAGCAGTACAAATCGATTGCCATCAAAATGACCACGATTTGGACAAATTGGTGAATCATGGGGGAGTGATAAATGAGTCAGAGATCAGCTGTTTATCCAGGGACCTTTGATCCTATAACCAATGGCCATTTGAGTATAGTAAACAGGGCCTTGAAAATATTCGATAAACTTGTTATTGCCATACTTAATAATCCTTTTAAAGCCCCCCTATTCTCCCTTGAGGAGAGAATAGACATGATACAAAAGGCTTTGAAAGACAAGTCCAATGTTGAAGTTGACTCCTTTGATGGCCTATTGGTGGATTATGTGGTTAAGAAAAAATCAAATGTAATCTTGAGGGGTCTGAGGGCTTTATCCGATTTTGAGTATGAATTTCAAATGGCCCTTATGAATCGGAAACTGAACAGAGAGGTCCAGTCCATATTCCTGATGACCGACTATAAATGGTTCTACACCAGCTCCACGATCATTAAAGAGGCCGCTAGTCTAGGTGGAGATATAAGCGGACTCGTTCCCGCATTAGTAAACAAGAAATTAAAAGAGAAATTTGGGTATTAAAAAATACTTGACACCATTGGCGCCATCATTAATATTGGCTACTCATCAACTATCGCATGGAATGCGGAGTCACTGATTTTTAACAAAGCTGGGATGGGGAGGATCTGAGATGGCTATGACCAAAGAAAAGATTACAAATGATGTCTATAACCACGCTGGGCTTAGCAAAACTCAATCTCGAGCTGTTGTGGAAAGGTTGTTTGAGATCATCAAGCAGACCCTTGCAAGTGGAGAAGACCTTCTCATCAGTGGCTTCGGAAAATTCGTCGTAAAGGAGAAGGCTGAAAGGAGGGGCAGAAATCCTCA
>JASFIT010000487.1:0-3297 GCA_050122535.1 Desulfobacteraceae bacterium
CAACCAGGAAATAGGATCTATGTTTTGATAATAAGGTGCACAGTAGGATGTGCAGAATACACAGATTCAGGGGATTTTTTGAACCGCACGGGAAGCATATGCCTGAAAGGACTTTTAATCACGAAAGCACGAAAGTTTAAAAGCACGAAAAATAATGATTAAAAAAACACTCAAAAGGATCCCGCAGAGCCCTGCGGGATGCCCGTTTAGCATCAATCGGGCCATGGAGAGCCCTTGAAGGACAAAAGGAGCTAGCTCATTTTTGTGCCTCAAGGCTCGCCATGTAACTTTTGAGTGATCTCTATCTTATCCGGGCAATACTGTAAATCCTGTCTAAAACTCTTATCCTTTGAGTCTGTGTGGGCTTGCCCCGCCATTTTATCCCGCGCGCTAACGCGGGGAGCCTTGGCGACGGCGGGCGTCTGTGTGGTGAATTTCTTTATTTTGGGGAGACCAGGAGCTTTTGCCCTGGGTGAATAGGCGTGTCTGGTGTTATCTGATTAAGACGGCACAGTTGCTCTACTGATAAGCCATAGTTCTCGCTGATTCGGAAGAGCGTTTCGCCACGGCGAACCTCGTGATACCCTTTCTTGGGCTGAAGTGTTGTTTTCTTAGGGGCAGGCATCGACGCTTGCGGCTCTCGAGCAACCGCGGTTATCTTCTTTTCCAATCGGTCAATCCGCTTGGACAACTCGTCTAGTCGTGGCCCTGGTTGTTTTTTATACGTTTCCAGTTCTGAAACAAACTGGCGAAGCTCTTTGAGTTCGCCATCAAGCCGGGATACTCCCATCTCAAGCGTGGTGAGTTTAAGATTGACCGTGTTTATATCCACCTTTACGGCTCTGTCGTGGGCTTTGAAAAGTAAGGCAGACGCAATGATCAGGATGAGAACCGCTATGGCAGCAAAAACCAGAAACTGCTTTTGAGACTTTTTAACCTTCTGGGTGCCGTCTGGGTCCTCATTGTTTCCCTCCCCAATGTGTCCCAGATTTCCAATTTCATCCAATTTCATTGTTTTCGTTTCTAATGCTGACTTCTCATCCATCTGTTATGGTCTTCGGTGAACTTCACTAAATCAGTTCCACAAGGCCTTTAATGATGGTCTCCTGTCTATCTTCACTCATCCTGAATTTTACCCCAATCCCCAGATCACTGACCCAAGCAATTTCTCCTGTAATTCTTATCTGTTCGCGGGAAATGGGGAGAGGAAAGACCATTGATACCTCCTCTCCTGCCAAGAAAGGGGTACCGGTTCCGATAAACACCCCTCCAGCACTTATGTTGTGAATGAAGTCGGTGTAGGTGCCATCTTGAACAGAGTAATCGACAGCCGAGAAATAAGGTTTTCTTTCATGTTTCCTTCTTTTGGCAAAGAAGGGCTCCTTCGATCTGTCAATCATCCAATCTTCTCCTTTCCCTTTCGCCGCGGTCATATTGAATTGCACAATGTGAAGTCATTACCGTTTGAGCAGAGCAGTTATCATTCCTTTTGTTACTTTTCCCCATTTGGCGATCTGTTGCGTACTGGATATCAGCATGGTGCTGAGTTCTTGTGAACCTGAGAACGTAATATATGACTGCTTTACCCTAATTGGCAACCCCCTTTTCACATATTGCCCTAAGCCAAGGAGAATGCTTGCTATGAGCGTCTCGTCTTGGATGGGTAAGTCTATTGTAAAGAATCTTTCATTAATCGAAACTGAGATGTCCCTTGGTTCTTCCATTTCAAAATCTCCCCTTCATCTGGTTTAATCAAGTTTTACAAATGCGGAGATGCAAAATTAATTTGAACGTGTTTCTCATGGGTTCTTACCACTGCGGTGGTATATGTGAACTGTAATCACTTCAGAGCAGGAGCGACACTTGACTCTGTGTTTGACCGATCTGCCTCTTAGACTTCTCTTTATTTCATATTGGCAATGCGGACACCTAAATCCTGCGCGGAAGCTCTTGAAATTCGACGGAACTTTAATGTCAACTTTCAACCCTTGAGCGGCACCTGCTTTTTCCCCTTGTCCCATCATTTTTTCAAGGCCTCCAGATCACAAAACCCAACCTCTCACCATGAGAAATTGGGTCTTGCTTCTCAGTCCATAACGCCCTCTCAGTTAAGGGTTATTTCCCTATGCTTTCCCCTTTTAAAGGGAATCTAAGGTGACTCCAGGTCGTCATGAGAATTCAAACTCCTAATCAGAATCAAGTTGACCTGGTGAATCGAAAAGGAAGTTATCTGAAGCCTCCGGTGGAACGATAACGTCGATAGGCATATCCTTAATTCTCTGCAAACAATCCTTTAGCGCTGCAGCCTTTGAATCACCTACGCCGAAAAATTTTCTATGCGCTTCCTGAAGGTTTAAATTGGGAACGGCTATATATTTATGCTCCGGTTTTCCGAGCATTGCTTCGTACAGGTCAATAAAGATATTGCCTTCTTTTCGGAATAACTTGAACTTATGGACTCTAGCGAATATCTCCTCGTCATTAATAAGGGGCATTGGGAATACCCTCGTATGGAAATTCTATTTTCTCTTCTTTCTGTAGTTTTGAGAAGGATCTTTTATCGCATGCCTTCCCGCCCTAAAGAGCGAGCACCGTAACCTGTCCGTCCTCTCCATCCTCCGTAGCGGTGCTACTGCGGAGGACGGGCGCAGTAGCCTGCTACGGAGGATGGATCAAAGCGAAGCGCTGATGCCGTTTGCTCGGCTACGGACACCGTCGTCCATGGACTTTGGCGTCGGACGAGGGTGGAAAGGAGAGTAAAATCTATTTTGCTACATTTCAAGAAAAATATTCATTGCTTTTGGGATAAGCCTTCAGTAGCCAAAAAAAAGAGGTTAAACAATGTTGTCTAACCTCTCTGTTTTATTTGCTTTATCCGAGTGCCGAGACCCAGAATTGAACTGGGGACACGCGGATTTTCAGTCCGCTGCTCTACCGACTGAGCTATCTCGGCACGAATGCCGTGATTATAGTTCGTCAATTCCAGGAGTCAAGAGGATTTTGAAGTTATGAATCTTTCGGCTCTTCAGGCTCATCCAGGTCAAGTTCTAGCTCCAAGTCATCAAGATCAAGAGAAATATCCTCACCTTTGGTGGGTTGTCCTGAAGTCCCTTCAAGCTCAGCGGAAAGGGCATCTAAATCAATATCCATCTCTTCACGATCTGTTTCTTGGGGCGTTGCTCCTTCAGTGGGGGCTTCCTCAGGCGAGACCTCGTCCGCTTCCAAGCCCTTGTCTACCTCTTCAGGAACTGCGGAACCAGTATCCACTTGCAGTTCTCCTGAATCATCAATCTTAAG
>JASFIT010000488.1:0-3261 GCA_050122535.1 Desulfobacteraceae bacterium
ATGAGGAGGAGTCTGACATCCCTGTTGAATTTAGGGATCATGCCTGGTTCGTGGCCATTGCGCCTGCAGAGGATCCCAGATTGGCATTGGTGATACTCATAGAGCATGGCGGCCATGGGGGAAGCGGTGCTGCCCCAATCGCCAAAGAGATGTTCGAGACTTACTTCAAGAAATAAGTGACCTGCCCGCCAATGCCTGTTAGCGCGAGATACGTCAATTGGGTTAAGCAACACGAGACGTATCAAGTAGATAGGGCTGCGTGCAAATGGCTATGGCAGGCGGGGCTAAGTCGTTTTGTACCATTCACTTTAGTTGTTACAAAACCCCGCGGCCGTGCCGCGGGTATAGTTAAGCCTTGCTAGTGAAATGATTATTCAATATACGGCTTGGTAAAGGAACGGGGTGGTGCCTGTGTGAGGCCACGCCCCTTTTCTCAAGGCCATATCTATAGTGTTAGGGGGAAGTGACCCAATATTTGGGGTTTAAGGAGTGAGTTGCAGACTCCCAGAAGCTCAGTGGCGTAAACCCCAAATATTGGGTCATGGCGATGCCCGGTGGAATTTTTTTTGAGATATGGCCTCTCAAAAAAGGGCGTACCCTCACTTCAACCCCCTGTGAGGTGTAATTAAAGCTGGGTCCTTTGGGCTCGGATTATTTACTCACTTTAGACACTTTAGACACTTTAGTTCACTTTAGGCACTTCTGTGGAGAACAGATAAAGATGTTATTTGATAGGCGTCTGCTCCAGCATTTTGACTGGATTTTGCTTGTACTGCTCATTCTGATAGGAACCATAAGCGTTCTGAATCTGTACAGTGCCACCTACGCCATAAGAGATGCGGGTGGCTCTCAGATCTTCGTAAGACAGATCTACTGGTTCCTCATCGGTTTTGCGGTCCTGCTCATGATGACCACTTTTGATTATCACCTCTTGGAGAGGCTTGCCTATCCTGCCTATGTGGTTTCGATAGCCCTGCTTGTTCTGGTGCTCTTGGTAGGCAAGATCACCTCCGGTTCCCAAAGGTGGTTGAGTTTAGCGGGGATCTCTTTTCAGGTATCAGAGATGGCCAAGATCGTCGTCGTAATCACACTTGCCAAGTACTTCAGTGAGCGTGGCGCCTACACCGAGTCCCGATTGAGAGAACTGTGGCAGCCTTTGTTGCTTATTGCCATTCCTTGTATTCTGATTGTCAAGGAACCAGACTTGGGTACCGCCCTGGTCCTTGTGGTGGTCTCCTTTACCATAATCCTATTTACCAAAGTGAACTGGAAGTCCCTCCTCATCCTCTCTCTACCATCCGTTGCAGCAGTTCCTTTCATATGGTTCTCCCTCAAGGCATACCAGCAGAAACGTATTTTGACCTTTCTTAGGCCTGATATGGATCCGCTTGGGGCAGGGTATCATATCAACCAGTCGAAAATAGCCATTGGGTCGGGTCTTTTTTGGGGTAAGGGCTTCTTAAAGGGAACGCAGACCAGATTGCACTTCTTACCAGAACAGCACACTGATTTCGCCTTCTCCGTACTCGCTGAAGAATGGGGTTTTGTTGGGGCCGTATTTTTGCTGTTGCTCTATCTCTTGCTTATCCTGTGGGGAATTGCCATCGCCACAAACTCGAAGGACCGGTTTGGTTCCATCGTGGCCGTAGGTGTTGTCGCCATCGTCTTCTGGCAGCTGGTCATTAATGTGTGTATGGCCACGGGCCTGTTGCCGGTGGTGGGCATCCCCCTTGTCCTCTTTAGTTATGGGGGATCTTCACTCATCTCCACCATGGCTGGCATGGGGATACTTATGAACATTAGCATGAGACGCTTTATGTTTCAGTAGAGGCTGTTGGAAAACGTCCATCTGCTGCGTTACCCTTATCCCCCGCCCTGTTAAATTCTCGCTACGCGAGACGGCGAAGCCGATTTAACAGGGCAAGTCACTGCGGCGTACTTCTATGTACGTCTCATTCCTCGGGATTGCGGAAGCCTGGCATATGGACATTTTCCATCAGCCTCTCAGAAGTCGCTTTTTTGCAAGTCTCGTAGGACGCTTGGATTGAGGTCTTTGTGAAATTTTTCTTGAAATGGGAAATGCTGTGTGTTATTTGGTGTAGCGCTTCAAGAAGGAGGGTTTGTTGTGAAAAGAAAGGATCAAATTAACGCATTTTTGGGTAAAGACACGGAATTTGAGGGAAAACTCTCCTTCAATGGCGCCGTACGAATAGACGGTCGCCTTAAAGGGGAAATTTTCACAGAAGGGATACTCATTGTTGGGGAGTCTGCCGTTATAGCGTCCGATATTCATGTCTCGCACATCATTGTAAGTGGAGAAATTCGGGGCAATATCGTGGCCTCCGATCGGATTGAGATACATGCCCCGGGAAAGGTCTTTGGAAACATCGAGGCCCCAACAGTGATCATTGATGAAGGGGTCGTCTTTGAAGGAAACTGCAAAATGCAACCCATCAAAGAGACTGACGAGAAAAAGGTGGCCATCATCCGAGAGGGCGTCGTAACGGAATAGTTGGGTGGTTTTCTTATAGAAATGCTTTGACAATAGGATTTTTTTTGTATAAAAGGCCTTGTCTTTCTCATTAGAGGTCATTTTAGGGTTTTATCCCCACTTCATTAATTTAGAATCCCCAAACAGAAGATTCCTAGTAAAAAAGAGGTCTTAGCCAGCCATGGACATATACCCTAATATTACGGTTCTTTTCCAGATTGCCAATTTTCTCCTCCTTCTCTTCATTTTAAACCTCATCGTTTATAGACCCATTCGTAAAATACTCGGCCAAAGAGGCGATGAAGTCATTTCCTTTCAGGAAATGATTGAGGATTTTCAGAATCGGTCTGAGAAGGACGCCAAAACCCTTCAGGAGAACATGGCAGGTGCAAGAAGCCAAGGCTTCAAAGAAAAGGAAAATCTCAAGGGCGCTGGACTTGAAGAAGAAAAAGTGATGCTTCAGGAGGCCATCTCTTCAGCCGAGGATAAAATTGGTAAGGCCAAAGGAGAGATCGATCAGAATACAGCTCAGGCCCGCCAATCACTGGAAGAGGAGGTAAGGGTATTCTCCAAGGAATTGGCAGAGAAGATATTGGGAAGGAGCATTTGATGGTCAGGATGAAAAGGAAACCTCAAAGGATGATGCTGATTTTCTTCTTTTTTGCCGCGTTTTCTCTTTTTTTGAATACCAGTCTGGTGATTGCGAGTGGAGAGAGCGCCCATGGAGGCGGGCAAGAGAGTGTCCACGAAAGCAGTTCGGGGGTTGCTCA
>JASFIT010000489.1:0-3248 GCA_050122535.1 Desulfobacteraceae bacterium
TTTTTCCATAGATGTTTATATGACTGTCAGAAATATTGTAGTTTCTCTTCCGGAAATGATCTCGTCCCTTTTTTCCCACCAGCGTCAAGCCATAATCTCTTCCACTATCCTGTTGCTCTTTGACCCATTTTTCGGCCTTGGCAATGGTATTCGTATTAAAACTCCCACACAATCCCCTGTCGGCCGAAAAGTGAAGAAGCTCCACCCCGGAGACCTGCTCTTTTTTCACCAGCAGGGGGTGGATCTCAGGATCCATGCGACTTGCAAGGTTGCCTAGCACCTCAGCGAACTTCCCCGCATAGGGTTCGAAGCTCTCCATCCTCCCCTGGGTGCTTTTCAGCCTGGCTGCGGCCACCATATTCATGGCCCTGGTGATCTGCCGTGTTTTCTTAACGGCGCCTATTTTCCGAAGTATATCTCTCAGGGTTGCCATTTATCTCTGCTCTCCCAGATCTGGTTGAGTGGTGAAATAGTTGAGTCGTTGAGTTGTTGGGAATAAAGAAACCACTTAACCACTCGACCCATTGACGACTCAACCATTTGTCACTATGCAGGCGGTTGGAAGACGGACTTAAACTCGTCCAAGGCCTTTTTCAGCTTTTCTTCCAGTTCATCGCTTATCTGGTTTTCCTCCTTGATCTCCTTTAGTAGATCAGCGTATTTGCTTTCCATAAACTCAAGCATCTGTTTCTCATATTCAGCCACCGCTTCCACTGGCCACTCATCCAGATAGCCATAGGCGCCTGCAAAGAGACCCATGACCTCTTTTTCGGCGGGAACGGGCTGATACTGGGGCTGTTTCAGGATTTCCACCAGCCGATAACCCCGCTCCAGTTGCCGCTGGGTGGCCTTATCCAGGTCACTGCCGAATTGGGCAAATGCCTCCAGTTCACGGAATTGGGCCATATCCAGCTTAAGGGTCCCTGCCACCTTTTTCATGGCCTTGGTCTGCGCCGCACCACCCACCCTGGAAACAGAGAGTCCCACGTTGATAGCCGGTCGCACGCCGGAAAAGAAAAGGCCGGGTTCCAGGTAGACCTGCCCATCTGTGATGGAAATCACATTGGTGGGGATGTAGGCGGAAACATCACCCGCCTGTGTTTCGATGATGGGCAGCGCCGTAAGAGACCCGCCACCCAATTCCTCATTCATCTTGGCGGCCCGCTCCAACAGCCGAGAGTGGTTGTAAAAAATGTCTCCAGGGAAGGCCTCACGTCCGGGCGGTCTCCTGAGCAGCAGTGAGACCTGCCTGTAGGCGGCGGCCTGTTTGGAAAGATCGTCATAAATGATCAAGGCATGTTTTCCACTCTTTCTATAGTACTCACCGATGGAGCACCCAGCATAGGGCGCAAGGAATTGCTGTGTGGCGGGATCACTGGCACAAGCAGAAACCACGGTCGTATAATCCATGGACCCATGACGTTGCAAGGTGTCCACCACCTGGGCCACTGTGGATTTCTTCTGCCCTACGGCCACGTAAATACAAAAGATATCCGTCTCTTTCTGGTTGATGATGGCATCCACGCAGAGGGCGGTTTTCCCGATCTGGCGGTCCCCAATAATCAACTCGCGTTGCCCTCTGCCAATGGGCGTCATGGCATCAATGGCTTTACATCCCGTGTACATGGGTTCCTTCACAGGCTGGCGGGCAATGACACCCGGAGCCACCATCTCAATCCTGCGAAACTCAGTGGCATCAATGGGTCCCTTGCCGTCAAGGGGGTTCCCCACGGCGTCAATAACCCGACCCAGGACAGCCTCACCCACGGGGATCTCTGCAATCCTGCCGGTCCGCTTGACCGTGTCACCCTCCTTGATTTTCGTGTCATCGCCCATGATGGCCACACCTACGTTGTCCTCTTCCAGATTAAGGCAGAGGCCATAGATTCCCCCGGGGAACTCCAGCATCTCCATGGCCATGGCCTTTTCCACACCATAGACGCGAGCAACCCCGTCACCAACGGACAGGACCGTTCCGGTCTCGCTCACCTCCACCTTTTTTTCATAGTCCTTAATCTGGCCCCTGATCACCTGACTGATTTCTTCTGCTCTTATCTCCATCGGTTCTTTTCACCCCTTCTCAAAAAGATTCTTTAAGCCCCTCAAGCTGGGCCTTGACACTCCCGTCCAAAACCAGATCGCCGATTTTCACCACAATACCCCCAATGAGGTCTTTGTCTTCCCTCACTTCCGGCTTGATCTTTTTTGATGTCAATCCCTCCAGCGATCTTTCAATCCTTCCTAGGGCCTCTTCCTTCAAAGGCCTCGCTGTAATGATTTCGGCCCTGGCAATGCCAGAGACCTCGTCAGTGAGCCTTGCATAATACGCTGTAATGGCCTCTATGGCCCCTATCCTGTCTTTGTCCAAGAGGAGATTCAGAAAATTTTTCACCACGCCTGAAAAATTGCTCCTATCCAGTACCACCTGCAGGACCTTCCTCCTGTCTTCCACGGCAAAGACAGGATTGCCAATAACCTGTCGAAAATCCGCGTTATCCCGGAAGAACTTCTCAAAATCAGCCAGCTCCTGGCCGTATTGTTCAAAGTTGCCATCTTCTTGCCCCAGACTGAACAAGGCCTTGGCATATCTCTTGGAAACCTTTGATCCAATCAATGTATCTTCCCCACCCTTTCTATGAATTCGCTGACCAAACGGTCCTGATCCTCATCCGTCATCTCTTTTGCGATGATTTCTTGGGCCTTTCCAGCGGCCAACGCCATCACCTCTTTTCTTAATCTATCCTTGGCAGATTGCATCTCTTGCTGAATAGTCAACTCGGCTTGTTCCACAATCTGTTTCGCCCTCTCATTTGCCTCAGCGATTATCCTTTCCTTTTCCGCCTGTCCTTCATTCTGGAATTGTTCAATAATCTCTTTTTTCTTGGCCTCAAAGTCTCTTAGTTCTTTCTCAATATCTTGATACTTGGTTTCAGCCTCTTCCTTCTCTTTTCTCAAATCCTCCAGTCGCTGTTTAATCTCATCTATGCGCCCTGCTAGAGAGTCCTTGAGTCCGCTCTTTCTAATGGCCACAAAAAGGATGATAATTAAAAGGGCGAAATTGATGAAACGATAGAGGAGATCGCGCAGGTCCGCGCTGCGGTCCTTTGCGTGCTCACCCCCGTGAGCAACCCCCGAACTGCTTTCGTGGACACTCTCTTGCCCGCCTCCATGGGCGCTCTCTCCACTCGCAATCACCAGACTGGTATTCAAAAAAAGAGAAAACGCGGCAAAAAAGAAGAAAATCAGCA
>JASFIT010000490.1:0-3246 GCA_050122535.1 Desulfobacteraceae bacterium
GAGCCGCAGAAGTATGGGGGCTTCGGAATTCTTGAAGTTGTTCACATAGCAGAGGTCATTCGGCGCCTCACCCTCTTTCTTGGACAGCTCTTCGAGCAGTTTCCGAACCGTGGCCGTTCTTCCGGACCCTGGGGCACCGGTGACAAACACATTGTAGCCTGGTTTGGTTATACCCATTCCAAAGCGAAAGGCCTCCACCCCCCTCTCCTGTCCGATAATCTCTTTAAGGGGCTTAAGATCTTCTGTGGTTTCAAATGGCAATGTGGCAGGATCGATCCTCCATCTGAGTTTTTCAAGGGCCACCTCTTTATCCGGTTTTTTCTTTGGCATCTATTATCTCCTCCTATTCTTCATCGGTCTTCGCAATTAGCCTGCCCCGCTTGCCCCGTTAAATGAGAAACCCATCTGACCGGGGTAGGTCCGGAGGATCCTACCGGGGTTGAATGCGTTAGCCTGTTCAATCGGGGCCCGCCCTGCCGGGACTATTTCGCCGGGGTCACTGGCCAGAATATAGACGAGCAAATGAGACAAGAAACAACAGACAGAAGGTGAGTTATTTCTTTACTTTTACTTTGATCTCCCTGGCTTGCTCAGGACTACACTTGGGCATAACGATATTCAGTATACCTTCCTTGTATGTGGCTTTCACATCATCCATGTCTATTCTGCAGGGGAGCTGAAGGGTACGAGAGAATGCGCCATATCGCCTCTCCATTCTTTGAACCCCTCCCGCTTCTTCCACGTGCTCTTGCTTTGTTTCTCCCTTGATACGCAACGTATCGTCCGTAATGGAGATATCCAGGTCCTCCGGGTTTATATCCGGAACCTCCGCTCTTAAGATGATGCTATCCTCGGTCTCGGATACATCTATGGCAGGGAGCTCCGCCGCCGTTTCAAGAAAAAGCGGAATACCAAACTCGTCGCACACCCTGGTGCAGATACGGTCCATATCCTTTCTCAATTTATCCATGCGCTCATTTTTCCAGACGATCAACTCGGGCATGATTGAACCTCCTTTTTGTCCGTCAAGAGTTTACTCATAGGATATTATGGGTTATAAGATTTTGAGCCTAAAATGTCCAGCACCAAGATGGGAGGACGCAACAGAACGGGGTGAAGAAAGGGATATTTTGAAGATATTTCCTGGATTCAGAAAAACAAATAATCGGGCAATAGCCGGCTTCCTGCTCCCTTTTGTGGCTGCGGGGCTGGCCTCCGTTCTTGTGCTCGGCTTTGACAGGGAATCGCTTCCTTTCCAGCTCTGGGTGCCCTTTGTCACGGTTATCCCCCTGATCCTGATCCTGGGCCTTACCCTATCCCTCAAGTCGGTCCCGTTCATTGAGAAACTGGGTGATAAGGATTATGCCTACTCAGGATTGGTCTTGAATATCTTCTTTATCCTCTTCTACATCGCCTCGGTGATCTACTATTTATGTACCTCGTCCGATTAAGTAGAGACCTTCCCTCCAAACCTGGGGAACCTGCCTTAACATCCACCTAAAGGTCCTTTCCCATGAAGCCATTTTCCGGGCCAGACATTGCCAAAAAGGGTTGATGCGCAACCCAGAATTAAGCATTGGTCGGGCAGGCACATTATTCCTTTACAAAATGGCCATTTGGGACCCCTGAAATTTGATTGGAAAAGGAAAATTCTGCATCTTTTTATAGAGATAGGCGAAATTTGAAGGGACTAATGTTTATCCCCCTTGCATAAACTCTTTTTTTGAGGATTTATTCCCACACCCTTATTCTGTGCCTCATAATGCTTCAACCACTATATATTGCATATAACTAAGTATCTTATATTATATTTATTTAATTCCCCCTATTTTTCCCTTGACAAACATGGATTTTTGGCTGTAAAGTGTCACAAAGTGCAATAAAGTGGTATAAAGTGTCATAGTCGTTGCGTATTAGGCATATGTTCAGGGGACGCTCAAAACATAATCTCGATGATAAAGGGCGGTTGGCCATCCCGGCGCGCTTCAGGGAAGTCCTGGAGAAGAAGAATGATGGTTGCCTGGTTCTGACAAACCAGCACAACTGCCTTTGGGCCTTTGCCCGGGACGACTGGAGAGTCATTGAAGAAAAGGCCTCCAATCTCAGCCTTTTTGATAGGGCCGTAAACACCTATCGCCGCTATTTCATCTCTGGGGCGCAGGAATGTCCCCTAAAACAGGGAAGAATCACCATACCCCAGGATCTAAGGGAGATCGCAGCGCTGAAAAGAGAAGTGGTACTCGTAGGGGAGTTAAGACTTTTTGAAATTTGGGACAAGGAGAAATGGGAGAAAGAATTCCAGAGGGCTATGGCTAAGTTCCCCGAAGTGAGCCAGACCCTCTCGGAACTGGGAATCTAAAGGGGGTGAAATTGGCCTACCCTCACCAACCGGTCCTCGTCCAAAAGGTTGTAAGGGATCTGATTACAGCGGCGGATGGGATCTACGTGGATGGAACGGTTGGAAATGGGGGGCACAGTAAAGCCATAGGAGAAAAGATAAGCGCAAAAGGCAGATTAATCTGCCTGGACAGGGATTCAGAGGCCGTCAGGCTATCCAGTGAAAGACTGTCCCCTCTGGGTGAAAGGGTCAGCGTTCTAAAAGGAAACTATGCGGAACTGATCCAAGTCCTCAAAGGTCTGGGCATTGAAAAAGTCAATGGCATCTTCCTGGACCTTGGGATTTCATCCCATCAACTGGAGAAATCCGGGAGGGGATTTAGTTTTCAGCGGGATGAGCGGCTTGATATGAGGATGGATCTGGATGACAAGCTCACTGCCCATCACATCATAAACACCTTTTCCCCTAAGGAGCTGGAGCAGATACTGCGTGATTATGGAGAAGAAAAAAGGGCACGGAAGATTGTCAAATCCGTTGAAAGAGTGCGCAGCACAGGGCCTATAGACTCATCCCTTCACCTGGCCGAACTGATTCGGTCTGAGATCCCCGTTTCTCGTCACCCCCGAGCGAGACATCCAGCGACACGAACATTTCAGGCATTGAGAATCGCTGTAAACAGAGAATTAGAAAACCTAAAGGCTTTGCTCGATAGGGTGCCCCCCCTCCTGTATGAGGGAGGGCGTTTGGTTATCATCTCCTATCATTCCCTTGAAGATAGAATGGTCAAGCAGGCCATGATGAACTGGGAGAGGGGGTGTACCTGCCCCCCAGATTTTCCCTATTGTAGATGCGGCAAAGTACCCCTTTTTAAGCGGGTGCACAAAAGAGGGACCAAACCCGACCCACGG
>JASFIT010000491.1:0-3244 GCA_050122535.1 Desulfobacteraceae bacterium
CCAAAGCCCCGGCATTGGGGCAGGGCCTTTAGTTTGGAAGAATCAGCAAAGAAATGTCTTTAGATTACCCCTTTCCGGCGTCTTCTCCAACGGGAAGTGTGATCGTAAAGACCGTGCCCTTCCCCACCTCACTATCCACAGTAATCGTCCCGTTGTGCCTGTCAATGATGCCGTAGACTGTTGCCAGGCCGAGGCCCAAACCATTTCCTTCTGTTTTGGTGCTGTAGAAGGGATCGAAAATATGGGGAAGATCCTCCTTGGCAATGCCGGATCCCACATCTGCAATTTCAATCTCCACAACCCCCTTGTCCACGTTCAAGGCGCTTTTTATGCTGAGCGCACCCCCATCGGGCATGGCATCAATGCCATTAAAGATGAGATTGATAACGCACTGCTGGATCTGGTTGAAGTCTCCTGAAACGTTTGGACTTCCTGGGTTAAGATCGGTCTTGATCTCTATATTTTGAAGGGTGAGTTTGTGCTGACTCAGCATGATGCATTTTTCCAATAGCTCATTAAGGTTCACCTCGCTGAACTCCAACTTGGATTGCCGCGAAAAGGCGAGCAGATTGGACACAATCTTGGAGCAGCGGCCTGTCTCACTCTCCACAAGATCTAGGTATCTCTGGAATTTCTGTAGGCTTTCGGATGTCAAGGTGGAATCACGACGGATAATTTTGATCATCAGTCGAATGTAATTGAGGATGCCTGCAAGGGGATTATTGATCTCATGGACAACGCTGGCGGCTAGCCTCCCCAAGGACATCATTTTATGCTGTTGGAGCAGCCGGGTCTGATTGTCAAATTGCTGCTCAAGGCTTCGGATCTCTCTCAAGTCCCGAATGACACACACCAGGCCACCCTCTTCGTTTTCCTCAAACAGAACCGTTGCCGAAAGCTGGACTGGGATTTGCTCTCCGTTCTTGCCAATGAGATGCGTTTCATAGAGAAAGAGCCGGTTCCTTCCGCCATATTCCTCCGAATAAAGATCCTCTTTGAATCTATTGGCGGTTCCCACAGGGAGCAAATGGTTGAAAGACACTTGGCCCCGCACCTCATCCTTGGTATAGCCCAGCATCTGTTCTAAGCGTTTGTTAAAAGTAACGATCTTGCCCTCCTTGTCGCAACCCACGATGCCGTCAATGGAGCTCTCGATGAGATTTTCCTGAAAGTTAAAGACCCTCGTCAGTTCTTCGGCCGTGTCCATCCATCTCTCTTCTATGAGGGCTGTGTAGTCATTGAGCTCTTTCCGGGTGGTGTAGCGTTCCTTGGCGCGCTCTAGCGCCACAAAGAGGGCTTCGTCATTAATGGGCTTGGTAATGAAGTCCGAGGCATCCAGCTGTAGGGCACGGACGGCCAGTTCCATATCTCCAAAGGCTGTGACCACAATTACCTCTTTATTCGGATCCGCCTCCTTGAGCCTTTTCAGGACCTCTGTTCCATCCATCCCGGGCATGCGAATATCGGTGATGACGATTTGGGGGGATTCCTCTTGACACAGCTGGATGCCCTTTTCCCCATCCTCGGCGGTTAGCACCTGGTAACCTGCGTCTCCCAGGGTTATGGACATAACCCTGCGTATCCCCTCTTCATCGTCTACAATAAGTACCTTCCAGTCTTCCTCAGGCATCTTCCTTTTGGCCCTTGTCCGTAATTCTCAAATACCTCAGAATATTCAGTTTAGTCCTTCTCGTCAAACGCTTTTTTGGGGACTTATAAGCCCTGCTCTCCTATGCGATGCAGAGAACAACCCTTGAAAATCCCTTGACAATAAGATATTTACATAATAAACGAGTATAATTTTTTCACGGTCTCAGCCTGTATGACTTCTGTCTAATCGCTGAGGATAAATCCATGCACGATCACCCAAGCGTTAGGGTCCTTTTGATAGACGACGAAGAGATGCTCCTTGAGTACATGTCCAAGCGGCTTCTGAAAAAGGGGTTCACGGTCAAGTGCACCTTCTCAGGTGAGGAAGCCGTGGAGGCTGCTCAACAAGAGCATTTTGACGTGGCTGTTGTTGACCTTAAGATGCCTGGGATGGATGGTGTGGAAACGCAGAAAAGGCTCCATGAAATTCAGCCCTTTTTGCAGTGCATTGTGTTAACTGGCCATGGCTCCATAGACTCGGCTCTAGAAAGTGGACAACAGGACGCCTTCTGTTACCTTCTCAAACCCGTGGAATACGATACCCTCGTGGCCAGCATTAATGCGGCCTACGAGAAGAAAGTCCAGTTAGTGAATGAGAAGTTCCAAGAGGAGGTGGAGGAGATTCACAGGTCCGGCCTGGGGGCCAAAGGGATAAAAAAAGCGATTGATAAACTGCGCGAAAAATATGGAATCCAATAATTCCCTCGAACTCGAATTCAAAAAGGTCGCCCAGGAACTATCCAGCCACAAGATTGAGCTTCACCAGACCAGAGGATACCTTCAATGCATTTTGCAGAATTCCAACGACATGATCTTTGCCACCGATGTGGATGGAATGATCGTCTCCTTCAGCAAGGGGGGTGAAAAGGTGCTGGGCTACACCTGGGAAGAGGTTGCTGGCTTCTTCATAGAGGATTTATCTGAAAATCCGGAGTCATTTGAAGACTTTATGGCTGATTCCCAGGAGAAGGGAAGCGCTGTAAGGTTAGAATTCCCCTTTAAGCACAAAGAAGGTCATACGGTCTACTGCGATGTCTCCATAATCAATTTGACCAACACAAAGGGTCAGCGGGTAGGAACCGTAGGCGTTTCCAGAGACATCACCAGGTGGAGAAAGCTCCAGGAAGAACTGATCCGAATCGACAGGTTGGCTGAAATTGGTCGGGTGGCCGCCGGAATCGCCCATGAAATCAATAACCCCCTTGCCGTGATCAACGAGGTTTCTGGGTGGGTCGAAGAGATCCTGCAAGATGCAAAAGGCCTGAGCCCGGAAGACAGAGAGGAACTGGAGAAGGCCGCGCAGCAAATCGCTGAACAGACCAGTAGATGCCGCACCATTACCCACCAACTCCTGGGATTTGTGAGGCAAGCGGCGCCTGAAAAGACTTCATTTGATGTGCACGGATTGTTGAATGCGGCCATCGACTTTGTGAGCCCAGAGCTAAAATATGCCCCTATAGAGGTTGTCCGCGATTTTTCCAAAGAGCCTCTGTCCATGGAATCTGATCCCACCATGATCGAACAGGTCTTTGTGAACCTCCTGACCAATGCCATCCATGCCATCAATGAAAAAGGCAATGATCAAGGAAGAATT
>JASFIT010000492.1:0-3244 GCA_050122535.1 Desulfobacteraceae bacterium
GGCACCCAAAAGGAGATTCTCCTCCACTGAGAGCGGGCTGAAGAGCATTCTTTCCTCCGGGACATAGGTGATCCCCATGCGGACGATATCTTCTGTTTTCAGGTTCTGAATCTCCCGATTGTTGAACAAAATCTGGCCATCAAAGACCTTTAAGGCCCCCATGATGGCCTTCAGAATGGTGGACTTCCCTGCCCCATTGGCCCCGACGACACATGTGGCCTGTTTTTTGCCCACATCAAAGGAAATCCCTTGGATCACGGGGATACCAGAATAGCGTACTCTGATTCCCTTGACCTGAAGAACCTTCCCTTCCATGGTTTATGTCAACTCCTGCTCGTATTCCTGGGCATACCGTTCTCCCAAGTAGGCCTTTATCACAGTAGGGTCCTTGGCAATGGACTCAGGATGGCCCTCTGCTATTTTTCTCCCATAATCCAAGACGATGACCCGCTCGCTGACGTTCATGACCAGCTCCATCACGTGCTCGATGAGCATCACCGTGACACCAAGTTCTCCATGGGTGAAACGGATGGCTGCCATGACCGCCTCAATCTCACTGGGGTTTAGGCCCGCAGCCACTTCGTCAAGAAGCAACATCTTTGGTTCTGTTGCAATGGCCGTGGCCATGGCGACACGTTTTTGGGCGGCCACCGGGAGTTCACTCACCATATAATCTGCAAGATCCCGCAATCTGAAGTCATCTAACACCTTTTCCGCCCGCGCCTTTGCCTCACGGGCTGAACGGGTCCGCATGAAGCAACCCACCATGACATTCCCCAACACCCTCAAGTCTCCGGAGGCCACATAGACCTGAAAGGTGCGCGCAAGACCGAGTCTTGCCACTTCGTATGCCTTCAGCTTTGTGATATCCTGGCCATCAAAAGCGATTCTCCCGGAGGTGACAGGATGCAGACCCGCTATGCAGTTGAAGAGTGTGGTCTTTCCAGCCCCATTGGGACCGATCAGACCGACCAACTCCCCCTTCTCCACGCTAAAGGAGATATCCTCATTGGCCCTCAGTCCCCCGAAGTCTTTGGTCACGTTTTGAAGTTCTAATAGATTCATTTTTCCCGTTTCTTTTTACGAAACTTCTGCACAATCCCCCATATGCCCCTGGGCTCGACAGCCGAGATGAGCATGATAATGGCAGCATAAATGACCAGATCAATCCCAACCAGGCCCGCCTGGCCACCGAGCCATGCCTTAAGGTAATTCTTCGCGGGAATCATGACGGCAGCGCCAATGATGGGTCCCCACAAGGATCCAGCCCCACCCAGCATGGCCATGAGTGCGATGAGGATCGAAATCTGAAGGCTCATGGTATCTTCAGGCTCGATGTTTTTGATGTAACACGCATGAAAAGACCCCATCACGCTAACAAAGGCGGTGGCAATGGCGTAGGTCTTTATTTTGGCCCAGTGCACATTAATGCCCAGGGATTGGGCCACATGGTCATTATCTTTTATGGAGCGGAGTTGGTATCCCAGCTGAGACTTCCTGAACCAGTTTACGTAAAGGACACCAAGAAAGAAAAAACCCAATATGATGTAGTAGTAGTAGATATCCTCCCTGAATATGAGTCTCACAAAATCGGGAGGGTGATATTTAATGGGTGATATCTCCAGGCCCCTTGCTGCGCCCACGAATTCCCAGACTTCGAAGATGTCTTTGAGCACCAAGGAGGTGGCGATGGTGGCAATGGCGAAATAGTGTCCTTTCAGCCTAAACAGGGGATAACCGATGATGAAAGACCAGGTCACCGCAAAACAGACACCGATGGGCATGGAAACCCAGAAGGGAATATCCCACCTTATCAGGAGGACCGCTGTGGTAAAGGCTCCGATTCCCACATACTGGGCCTTGCCCAGGTCCACCTGGCCGCCGTAACCCCCAATGGTATTCCATCCCATGCCGTACACAGAGAACATGAGAAACTGGATCATGGTGGCCATGGCAAACGAGGAGTGTGGGAGGATTGGAAAGAGCAGCAGAAAGGCAGAGAACGCTGCGGCTATAAACAGATCAAGCCGGGGAAAGTCTGAGAAATCAAAAGCGCTCTTTAATACTTCCATCCAAAGAGTCCTCTGGGTCTAACCACCATAATGACAAAGTAGGCGAGATACACCCAAGTATATTTGAAAGAGGTCATGGGGACATTGGCCATCCAATCCAAATTGAAGGTGTAGGTGAAAAAGTCCCAGATCCCAGGGATTTCCATAATGATGCCCACCACCAACCCGGCAAAAAAGGCCCCTGTGACGCTGCCAAAACCCCCCAACGCCACAATGGCAAAGGCAATCATGGTGAAAAGAAGTCCCACAAAAGGATTGACTGACCAGAAATTGACAAGGAGGGCTCCGGCCACGGTCACGGTGCCGCCTCCAATACCCCAGGCGATGGCATTCATCTTCTCCGTGCGGATACCCATATACCGAGCGGCTTGGTCATTTAAGGCCGTGGCCGTTAAGGCCTTGCCCAGCTTTGTGCGGTTGATGAAAAGCCAGACGACCAGAAAGGAGATTACAGAGAGAAGGGCTGCACTCAGTTTGGTGGCTGGTAGAATGACGCCCATGCCCAGGTCAAAGCTCTTCCCCACCAGGATGCCCTGATGGATGGCCCTGTCTTCAGAACCGAAAATGAGGAGCGCCAGATTTCTCAAGAAGAGCATCAGGCCAAATGTCCCCAAAAGCTGGGCCACCATGGGCCCCCTGAGAAGGTATCGGATGAAGCCAAAATAGCATAAGACCCCAAGCAGGAATCCCACGATTGCAGCGCATGGTAAGGTCAGCAGAGGATCCATCCCCGTCACATGAGCCGTCAAGAGTCCTGTGTACATGCCGATCATCAGGAATTCGCCGTGGGCAAAGTTCACGATATCCATCACGCCAAAGATGATCGTCAGGCCAAGGGCCACCAGTGCCAAGACCATACCGATCTGCAAAGCAGCAACTAAGGAGCCTGCCAGGATATCCATCAATATCTCCTTGGTCGTAAAAAACGGGTTGCCGCCTATCCAACGCCCCCGGCTCTACCGCAGAACGGAGAAAAGCCGGGGGACAGATAGGTGATCGTGAAATGATTAGAAACCCTTAAAGGGGAAGATCATATCGGCAGAAGAAACATCAAAGGGATAGACGATCTCCAGGACAAGAGACCCATCCTTGGCCTTCTGGTACTGGCCGATCAGGCCAGATCCCAAGACATTCTGGCCCAGTTCCTCTCCAGAGGTGGAGAATTTAATGCC
>JASFIT010000493.1:0-3235 GCA_050122535.1 Desulfobacteraceae bacterium
GCGTGACCAATCCGAATCAACGGCCTCCTTAAAGCCCCTTGCCTCAAGCACCTCCTTGGCCTCATCGCCTGAGAGATCCACTGATCTGGCCACTTCTACCAGTTCCTGAATTTTGCCGATGTTCCTGCCTTCCACGAAATAGGCTCGAAACACGGCGTTGTGAAAAGACTCGCCTATCCCTTTAGATTCAGACCACTTACCCAATTCTTGAGCCAAACGGCTGTTGTAGGTCATTTTCCGGTCTGCAAACGGAAGTCCCTCCTCATCCGCCACCTTTTTGAGCCTCGCCATGACCTCGCCAAGATCTACGGAACGGCCTGCAAAGAGCTGTTCCAGGGTGAGACCCTCTTCAGGCGTGTTGGGATGGAGGGGAAAAGCGGTCCAACGGATATCAACCTCATAATTCTTTCTCAATCTCTCGATACGCCCGGTAACGAAGTAACACCAGGGTCAGACATAATCTGAGAGTACTTCTAGCGTTGCAATTCCGTTCATAGCGGTCCTTTCACCTATTTGCCATAATATATTTCGCTACAATCCGAACTTGTCTAAACCATTAACATGTGAAGATGATAGGATTTAAAGAAAAAATCCTCAAAATCCTGTTCATCCTGTCAGAAAAAAAGGAAATGGGTAGGCGACGAAATCCAGTTCAGGCCGTTATTCTAAAGAAAGCCGTGACAAGCCCCAGGTAAATGATGAGGCTCAAAATATCGTTTGTAGTGGTTACAAAAGGTCCGGTGGCGAGGGCTGGATCGATATTTAATCTTTTTAGCACCAGGGGCACGGCAGCCCCTATAAAACCTGAGTTTAGTATAATCAGGACAAGTGAGAGCGCCACAATGCTTCCCAGTCTGTAATCATATAGCCATACGCCCACGATGAGTCCCAGGAGGATACCGCAGATTACCCCATTCAAAAGGGCCACCTTCATTTCCATCCAGAGTCGTTTGCCTATGTTCACCAAGCTGATGTCCCCAGTCGCCAATCCCCGCACTGCCACCGTGGCGGCCTGTGTCCCCGTGTTCCCTCCCATAGCCATGATCACAGGGAAGAAGAATGAGAGGGCAAGGATTTTCTCCAGGGATGACTCGAATTGATTGATGACAAGCGCCGCAAGGATGCCGCCAAAAAGCCCTGCTATCAACCAGGGCAGTCTCGCCCGTGAAATCTTGAGTGAGGATTCTTCTGCGATTTCCTGATGAATCACACCGGCCATGAGTGAGATATCCTCATCCGCCTCTTCTTCGATGACATCGATGATATCATCATGGGTGATGCGCCCTATCAAGCGATTCTGCTCATCCACCACCGGGAGGCTTACCAAATCATACTTCTTCACCAGGTGGTAGATCTCCTCCTGGTCCCTGTGTAAATCGACGGATATCACCCCTGGATTCATGATTTCACTTATCTTTCGATCGGGAGGCCCCAGGACCAGATCTTTCAAGGATACAACACCCACCAGCCTATTAAAATCGTCCACCACAAAGAGATAATAGACGTTCTCCACCTCTTCCCTCTTCTCCCTGATGGTCTCAATGGCCTCCTGGACCGTGGCATCCGCCTTTGCGGCGACAAATTCCAGGGCCATGATCCCGCCGGCCGTATCATCTGGATAGGGAAGAAGCTTTTCGAGTTCCTCTGATACCTCATCCTCTACGCTTTCAATGATCTGTTGGGCTCGCTCCTCCGGCAGATCACCCACAAGATCCGCCGCATCGTCGGAGTCAAGCTCTTGCACAATTTCGGATATGACCCGGTTATCGAGTCTATCCAGAATACTTTCCTGAACAGGGGCCTCCATTTCCACGAGCACATCCCCGGCCCCTTTTGGTTCCAGAAAGTCGAAGATATGGAGGCGCTCCTCGCGATCAAGATGCTCTATGAGATCAGCAAGATCGGCCGGACGCATCTCATCCATCAGTTTTCTAAGAAACTGTTGATTCTTCTCTCGGATAGAACCCTTAACGTCCTGGATGAGTTTTTCAGAGATTATCTGAGTCATAGCGTGGATCAACGATGTTCTCACTGGTGGAGAACTTTGATTGATATTACTTCTTTTTCCAATTCCCCCTTATTCTGCTCAGGATAAAATGCTTATATTCAGAGGTATCGCTCGTCTCTAGACCGATTTCCTGAATGGGAATTTCAGCTCTGGCTGCGCTCCTGTGACCACCAGCAGCCTCCCAATCGCCAAAGAGCCTCTGGGCCATTTTTCCCGCATCAAGACGAAATCCCGCATTTCTAAAGATGACAACAAGCTTCTGCCCGTAAACACCCGATACAATACACCACGTGGCCTCTGCCATTTTCAGGAAAAAATCAGCAATGAGGACCAAGATATCTGGATCATTTACCCTATCCATGTGAATAAAGGCTATATCCTTGAAAAACGTCAGGTTTTCCATCGCAGTCCGGAAACTGTTCAGCGTCTTCCTCGTCAATTCAGAGGACTCAACCTTCTTCAAAATATTCAAATTAGCGAACTGATAGAGATACCTGAATGCGTTAATGTCATTGGGCAGAGAAGGCCGAGCGAAATTCTCTGTGTCGGTCTTGATGCCATGAAAGAGGGCTGTGGCCAGCTTCGGGGAAGGCTTGATCTTGGCCGCCCTGAGATACTCGGTCATGATGGTTGAAGTGGCGCCATAATCCTCATGGATATCCATAAAGGATGCCACTGAGTCTGGGGCAACAGGGTGATGATCGATAATGATATCAAACCGGTATCTGCTAAACTGTTTATTATGATGGGGCTGAGAATCCACTAAGGCCCATTTTGTGATCTCAGAGCTGTTAAGATTTCTGATGTGCTCTTGGTCGAGTTTGAGCAACTTGACCAGGGCCAAGTTATCCGCCCTCTTGATGACATTGATGTGAAAAACCAGGGTCTTCTTCACCTTTCGCCAGAAAATCCGCTTCAAAGCCAGGGCGCTCGCCATGGCATCCGGATCAGCGTTAATGATAACGGCCACGGTGTCATCCGGGCTGACCAATTCCAGCAACCTTTTGAGTTTTTCCGCCGAGGAGGTAGATTTTGGAAAGGGATGATCCATTAGTATGGGGGCTTTCTTCTTTGCCATTACTCACTCGTCACATCCTGATTTGTTCGGGCCACATTAGATGATAGGGGCCAAAAATTCAATATGAAAAAGAAACCAGCCCACAGCCTGAACAAATTAAAAAATCCGGGCTCAAGAATTCGGCTTTGATTTGGCCTCAGAGGGACTTC
>JASFIT010000494.1:0-3226 GCA_050122535.1 Desulfobacteraceae bacterium
GGTCCACTGCCGCCTTCTCACCCAATCCGGTGGCATGGAAGGAGATGATATTGTAATCCTCTTCCAGCAATTCCCTTACATAATGGGCACCCTTGTCGCAGAACCCAAATTCGGTGATAGCAATGGAGGGTTTTTCTGCCTCCGTGGATGGTTCCGATTCCTCAACCATACCGCATATGGCACCAGCCCCATTCATCATCAGATTCCTCACAAGGGGATTTAGGCCTACCGTATCAACCACACTGTGCATCACCGTGATGTCCCTGACCCCAAAATACTCCGCCAGCTTCTTCGCATAGGCTGGCATGGCCGCTACGCTTGAGATGAGGACCTTTGGCATCCCGAAAGGCAATTGTTTCATGGCAGAGAGGGTGATGAATGTCCCGGTCATGCCGCCGACGGCTATAATCCCCTCCAATTCGCCGGCCTGATAAAGATCGACCAACCTCTTCCCCAGGCCTGTCGCCATCATAGACGTGGCTTTGTCTCTCTCTTTGGCTAGCATCTCCTTGATCGCATCTATGGTTGTTCCACTGGCTTTAGCCAAGTCTTCGCAAGAAATATCCGCTTGCAAGGAGGAAGTGATCGCACCCGTACCTATGGTGATATCAACCAGGATCGCTTTATGTCCTCGTCTCTCTATGTGTTCCTTTATTAATCTCAGGCCCTCTTCCCGCTCATCAAGCATGCCAACCACTGCAATTCCCATGGCCAACCTCCCAACTTAAGAAGTGATCAGGATTTCCTGGCTTTAATACTTGCCCTGAATCTCTCCCAAAATTCCTTGTCCTTATCTTGCCACGCAGCGCCCCATCTCCTTTCAAAATAGGAAGAGGGCAACCTCTCCTGCCAAGGTCCCCATGTACTTCTCTTCTCTTTTTGGGCCTTCAATATATCAATCAAGAAAGTCGTAATATCATTCATCTCCTCTTTGGGGAGGTAAGAATCGGCTCCTTCCTGTATGGATTTCACGAGATTGTCAGGGCTGAATGCGTGGGCCGTCAACATGACGGTCGTTATGTTCTTCTTTCTGGCAATGTGCAGGAGCTTGTAGCCGTCGACACCCATAATATCGAGAATCGCCAGATCGAAATGCTTCGATTCCAATAGTTTTCTGGCTTCATCAAATGTGGAGGCTTTTGTCACATGGCACATGGATAGTAGCTCCTCCAAAACATCTAATACATCAGGCTCGTCATCCACGATAAGAATTTTCTTACCATCTAATATGCTTTCATCTGGCATGATCAGGTCTCCTTACACATAGTAGGCAGTAGGCAGTAAGCGGTAAGCAGCATGTGGAATCCAAGTCCATACTGTCTACTTCTTACTGCTTACCTGACTCAACAGCACAACTGGCCCGGCCTCCTTTGCTTGAAAACAATACTCTTTAGGTCCAGTCACCCAAGGACAAACTTACCTTGAGCTGGACGGATTTTTTCGGCCGATGCTCGGCCGAAAAAATCTCTTTTTCTGTGTCCGTCTGCGGTTACTCAAATCCCAGTTCGCTCCAGCGGCCCTGGACTTTTTTAACCATATCAGGATCGAGCTCGATTTTAATAGGCTTGTTTTCCCAATCATAGGGGATGGTCGCATCCAGAAGGAGACGGCCCGTTATCCACCGCTGGTCAATGGGCAGGGAAGGATCCAGGGGCGTGGACCGACCCCGGTTAATGACCTGGGAACGATTGGGCTGAAACCGGAAGGCCAGGGCGTACATGACCCTGGGAATGTCCCAGGGGTCGATGTCGTCGTCCACCACGATGACCGTCTTGAGTCCGTAAGCCCCCATTTCGGTCGATATGGCAGCGGTCAGGACCTGATCCGCATGGCCCGGATACATCTGTGTCATGGAAATGATGGCAATGAACCTTCCCGCTGCCTCCGGGGGACAGTAGACGGCCTTCAAGCCGGGTATCTTCATGCCCAGCAGCTGCTGCCACAAAGCCGCTCCGTAGGAAAGTGCCATGGTCATGTGGGTATCTGTCACGGCGCGCCCCACAGTGGTTCCCCACAAAATGGGGTTATTTCTGTGCGTGACACATTTAACGTCGATGAAATTGCGCGGATCGGTTCCTACCCCGGAATAGTAGCCCGTGTATTCGCCAAAAGGTCCTTCATCCATAAATTTATCCGCGTCCACCTCGCCTTCGATCACAATTTCCGCATGTGCTGGTATGGGTAGATCCACAGTTTCTCCCTGGACCACTTCCACGGGCTCTCCCCTAAGCGCACCAGCCACATCGTATTCCGATACAAAGGCCGATATGCGGGCAGCCCCCAGAATAAATAGCAACGGATCGCACCCAATAACGGATGCCACCGGCATGGGTTTTCCCATGGCCTGGTATTTCTTCAGCATGATGTCTGCGTGTTTTCCCTTGATGAACTGAGTACCGATCTTGTCTTTTCCAAGGAGCTGGCACCTGTAAGTTCCCAGGTTGATCCAACCGGTTTCCGGGTCTTTACTGATGATAAAGTGGGCTGTCCCGATATAGCGTCCGCCGTCCAGGGGATACCATTGGGGCACCGGGAACTTGAAAAGATCGATCTCATCGCCGGTCACGATGTTTTCCTTGCACGGCGCATCGGCCTTATCGACCGACTTGGGTTCGACCAGGTTCTCGCCTAACCTGGCCCATGCCTCGTAAAGATCCACAAGCGTGGATTCGAGGGGTTGACCCATGATCAAAGCCAGCCTTTGCGTTGTGGTGCACACGCTCGTAATGACCGGGGTATCATAATCTTTAACGTTTTCAAAAAGGAGCGCCGGACCGCCTTGCTCTTCATTGAGCTTGGCGATATGCGATAGCTCCAGGTTCCAGTCCACTTCCGCGCCGATCCGTTTGCACAATCCCCGTTTTTCACCCTCGGCAATAAAATCCCTCATACTTTTCATTGTTTCTTTGACCTCCTCTCAAGAAAATTCCGCCCGCAGGCGGGAGTTTATAGATCTATTTCCTTTTCTAGGTCCCGCACAAATAAAAGCGGAACGTTATATAAAATCGAGCAAGCCATTTTATCATGGTATCTTAATGCGTTTCATGGCCTGTTCCATGAGTAACTGCTTGCCGGTCTTTTTTCCAATGACAGACTCTGCTTTGCGCTGACTCCACACGGTCTCTGGACGTGCTTGAACAATAAACATATTTTCCGGAAAAGGCATGTCCTTATCAATGGCCCACTCGATATCCATATGTCGACCGTAATGTAGTTCAATGTTATT
>JASFIT010000495.1:0-3223 GCA_050122535.1 Desulfobacteraceae bacterium
GTTTAACAATCTTTTCCACCGCCTCTTTCACATCCTGGACATCCTGACTGGACCTCACTGCGAATCCTTCAAAATTCACGAAGAAGAGGTTTTCCTCCGGATCATAGGTCAGGCGCTCTTCAAGGGTCAGGGCTAAGAGATGATCTTTCAGACCCATCGGCTCGAGCCTGAAGATTCTTTCATCCATCAAGCGAGGCTCACTTTTGATAATGGGCTCGAATTCCATCAAGGGGAGTATATCTTTTTGCACGTCTACACCAGGTGCTATTTCAATCAGTTCCATGCCCTGTTGGCTGAGCGAAAAGACACAGCGCTCTGTCACATAAAGGACTGGCTGGTTTTTCATTTTGGCGTATTTCCCGCTAAAGGTCACCTGTTCCACCTGATCCAAAAACTTCTTCACCTTTCCCTCTTGCTCGATCCTCAGTTTCCCCCCATCCACTGAGGCCCTGAATCCTGCAGTGGTAAAGGTCCCCACAAAGACAATCTTCTTCGCGTTCTGGCTGATATTGATGAAACCCCCTGCGCCCGCTAGCTTGGGACCGAACTTGCTCACATTCAAGTTTCCCTCTTTATCGGCCTGTGCCAATCCCAGGAAGGCCACATCCAGGCCCCCTCCATCATAAAAATCGAACTGATAGGGCTGGTCTATGACGGCCTCTGTGTTGGTGGCAGCCCCAAAATTGAGTCCGCCGGCAGGTATCCCCCCTATGACACCGGGCTCGGCGGTTAAGGTGATATAGTCCAGGATCTTTTCTTCATTCGCCACATTGGCAATGCCTTCTGGCATCCCAATCCCCAGGTTGACCACGCTGTTCGCCTTCAGTTCAAACGTCGCCCTTCTCGCTATGATCTTTCTCGGGCTCATCGCCATGGTCTCAATGAACTGCATGGGGACCTTTACTTCACTGCTGAAGGCTGGGTTATAGGGCTCAACAAAGGTCTGCCAGTGGTTCTCAGGCGCGGCTACGACCACACAGTCCACCATGATACCGGGGATCTTTACCTGCCTGGCGTTTAAGGTCCCGCGATCTGCGATCCTTTCCACCTGCACCATGACGAAACCACCCGAATTCTTCGCTGCCGTTACGATGGCGAGGGACTCCAGGGTGAGGGCCTCTTTTTCCATGGTGATATTGCCGTCTGTATCTGCTGTGGTCCCCCGAATGATGGCCACATTGATGGGAAGGGTCTTATAGGCGAGGTACTCCTCCCCATCAAAATTGATCAGCTCTACAATATCTTCCGTGGTCCGGTCATTAATCTTTCCACCCCCATTTCTCGGGTCCACAAACGTGCCTAGCCCCACCGTTGTGATGGTCCGTGGCTTATGCGCCGCGATGTCCCTGTACATGTGTGAGATGACACCCTGTGGGAGATTATAGGCCACAATCTTGTTTGCAATGGCCAGTTTTTGGAGTTTTGGCGCCAATCCCCAATGTCCACCAATGACCCTCTTAAGAAGCCCGTCATGGCCCAAATGGTTCAGCCCTTTTTCTGCCCCATCGCCCTGCCCCGCCGCATAGACCAAAGTCAAGTCTCTCGGTTCTCGGGTCTCCAAAAACCGCTTTTCCAGGGCGACCGCGATCTCCTCAGCAAATCCGATTCCCACAAAGCCACCCGTTGCGACCGTATCTCCATCTCTGATGACACGAACCGCTTCTTCTGCTGATACAACCTTGCCCTTCTTTGCGCGAGCCGCCGGAAGACCGGAGAGCAAGGGGTGGGTGCTCTCCATGACGCCTGTTGTCTCGTTCATAAAACACCTCCTTTGGTCAAATTGAGATGAGGGTGAGATGCGGTGAAGGTTCTAGACATCACGTTGAACATGCGAGGGCGAAATAGAAATCATGATCCAGGAACCCATTTATGCTGGCATGAAGTTTGCTTCCTTAAGGCGCGGCGCTCTGCTCCTGTCAGGTTTGACCGGCGCAACACCATGTCCCCCATTCCTGTTCGTGGATAAGTTAGAAAAACGGTTTCATCCTTTTCCCACAACATATGGTAGAGCCGAGTCGCAAGCAGCCACATATTGATTGCTTTCTGGCAAATCCCGTGTTAAGTTACATCGAATCCGAAGTCTTGCGGGTATGCTGCAATCAATCTTGTGGCGCCTTAGAACGCGTTGGCTCTGATCGACCGGTCACAAGTGTGCAATACGTACTTATATTAATACATACACGAAGCAATCAAATCTTCTTAGAAAGGAAAATACCTAATGCCAGCCTCTTTTATGACCCTCTTTCCAAATGTTCTCAATAGCCTTGAAGTGATGAAGATTCCCATTCAGGCAAAGGCTGATCTAGCTGACTCGGCGATCCGTACGCATTCTCTGGGCATTGGCTTGATCAAGAACACACAGCATTTTGGCTACCAGTTCATGAAGAACTTTCTCTCTATTGCTATTCCTATAGATGAAAAGTCTTGCCGTCAACTCATTACCATCTGCCAAGAAGGATCAGAGAGTCTCTTGTCTTTCATTGAGAAAACCGCATTAGGGGTTTTAGGCCGTTACCAACGTGAGAGGCTGGGAGAGTTGGAGTTTCTCAAGGTTTTCACAGAAACGGTTCCGCAACAGGATTGGACCCTCGAATATGACGATACCCATGTTTTGCTCGATCTACCCAGCCTCAGACTGATTGATATCTCGGCCGATGTGAAACATAAGGTTCTGAATTATGGTGTAATTTTCGCCCCCCGTGCGGGACATCATTCCAACATCGCAGAACGGGTGGCCCTCCACATGAGAGATCATGGCCTCAGCCGAATGGCCATTGTGGAGCAGAAGTGTGCTGAGGATATTCCCCTTTATGCGGATGGGGAGAGGCACTACGAGAGTTTTGACGGACAGGTGGATCAGTATAGACAGGTTCTGGAGCACCTGAAAGGCCTAACGGGCCATCCGCCCCACCTGATAGGTGTCTGCCAGCCTGGACCACTCCTCATGAGCACCCTCATACTCAATCCTCACCTAGGCAAGACATTCGGTTCAGCTGGGGCACCCATGCACACAGAGGCGGAAAGAGGATTCTTGACCGAATTTGCGCGTGCCGTAGGAGAAGATTACATGGACCGGCTCATTGCCTTTTTCGGGCAGACCATACCTGATGAACACATTGGGGCTGGGAGGGAGACCTTTGACGGCCGTCTCCAGGTTTTAGGATTCTATATTTTGGGAATGGATCAGCATGTCCGGAACCTCAGAAAACTTCTGACCGATCTG
>JASFIT010000496.1:0-3222 GCA_050122535.1 Desulfobacteraceae bacterium
CCACCGGGGTAAGAACGGCGACCAAACCGGGCGCCACCATCCTCCTAAGGGCCGAGTTCGTGGCAATGGTGACGCAGGTGGCCGGATCCGGTTTTACACCCTCTTTTCCTTCCAGCAGTCCCGGGATCTCTCTGAACTGGCGCCGGATCTCCTCCACGATGCTGAATGCGGCCTCACCCACTGAGGTCATGGTGAGCGCTGCGCATACCATGGGGACCATGGCCCCTATGAAAGCCCCAATGACCACCATGGGATTTTTGATGTCTATTATGGTTAAGCCTGCAGCCTGGGAATAGGCCACAAAAAGAGCCAAGGCTGTCAATGCGGCTGACCCTATGGCAAATCCTTTCCCAATGGCTGCTGTGGTATTGCCAAGGGCATCCAGGCTGTCTGTAATCTTTCTGGTTTCAGGGCCGAGACCTGACATCTCTGATATACCCCCTGCATTGTCCGCTATGGGCCCGTAGGCATCCACTGTCATGGTGGCACCCACCGTGGCCAGCATGCCCACGGCAGAAAGACCGATACCGTATATTCCCGCTGTCTTATATCCTACAAAAGTGGCCACGCAGATCCCTAAGATGGGGAGATATGTGGACTGCATGCCCACAGCCAGTCCGGCAATGATAATGGTGGCAGGACCGGTCTTTGATTGCTCGGCGATGCGACGGATCGGCGGACCAGACGTGTAATACTCTGCAAGAAGCCCGATGGCAATGCCGCAGAGGAGACCAGAAACGACGGCCCAGAAGGCCCCCCAGGGCATGGCAAGGGAATTAATGATGATGGCTGTAAGGATCACAAAGATTCCAGCGGCTACAAAGGTGGTGTACCTCAGGGCTCCTGCCGGGTTTCCGCCCTGAAAGGCCTTAATGGAGAATACACCCACAAAGGAGCTGAGCAGACCTGCCATGACCACAAGTATAGGCGTGGCCATATACTTCAACTTGATGACCACCGGATCCAGACCTTTTAGCGCTGGGAATTTATCAAGAAACTCCGGTGTGATGATCAAGGTGGCGCCGATGGCGATGGTCGCAATCACTGAACCCACATAAGATTCAAAGATGTCTGCCCCCATCCCAGCAATGTCACCCACATTATCACCCACGTTGTCTGCGATGACACCAGGATTTCTGGGGTCGTCCTCAGGGATGCCTGCCTCCACCTTTCCCACCAGATCAGCGCCCACATCTGCAGCTTTCGTATAGACGCCTCCGCCCACACGGGCAAAGAGGGCGATGGAGCTTGCACCCATGGCAAAGCCATTTATATACTGAGCCGTGTTCGGGTCTCCACCATAACGCCAGAACCAGAAACCCAGTCCTAAAAGACCGAGGCTGGCGACTGATAATCCCATAACCGAACCAGAAAAGTAAGAGACATTGAGCGCCTTGGCCTGGCCATCTTTATTGGCAGCCTCTGCTGTCCGAGAGTTTCCCCGGGTCGCTGCCGTCATTCCGGAGAATCCTGCAAGCATGGAGCAGAAGGCACCGGTCACAAAGGCAACGGCAGTTCTCCAAGAGATGAAAATCAAGAGCAAAACAAACACGGCGGCTATAAAAAAGACGAGCACAGAATATTCTCTCCTCAAAAAGGCCATTGCTCCCGAGTGGATCATTCCCTCCAGATCTTGCATGAGCGGGGTGCCATTCGGCTGTTTCTTCACATAGAGATAGATAATATACGCGACGATCAGCCCTAAGATCCCTAAAGGGAGAGCATAAATAGTTAATCCCTGCATCAGCTTCTTACCTCCTTACTTTGTTAGATTTTGGTAATTGATTTCATTCATTGCCGAGTCAATCCCATGTGCAATAAACAGCTCGCACGCCCGAATCGCCAGTTGG
This sequence comes from Desulfobacteraceae bacterium, assembly GCA_050122535.1. GTDB lineage: Bacteria > Desulfobacterota > DSM-4660 > Desulfatiglandales > HGW-15 > JASFEQ01. The sequence continues at coordinate 1,851 of JASFIT010000496.1, forward strand.
ATCATTTCTTGGATAATTTCCTTTTCATCACTATAAAAAGGGCTCAAAACATAGTTTTCGATCGATTCACCGTTGTACCGCGGACGACCGACTCCAATCTTCAACCGCTGGAACTCACGCGTACCCAGGTGGTGCACGACCGACAAAACCCCTTTATGTCCTCCGGCTCCCCCGCCTCTTACGATCCTTATCTTTCCCACAGGAAGGTCAATATCGTCATGTATGACGAGAATACTTTCTGCTCTAAGATCGAAATAATCGACGCAGGCTCTAATGGATTTCCCACTTTGATTCATATAGGTGAGTGGGCGGAGCAACATCACAGGCTTAGTCTGAAATGTTGTACGGGTATTTCTTGACTCAAAACGCTTACCACTCAAACGGATCCCTAAGGACCTGGCCCACTTGTTGATGACCTTAAAGCCCACGTTATGCCGTGTGTTCCTGTACTTTGTCCCAGGATTACCGAGGCCAGCTATCAAGTACACCTTTTAGGACTTGCCTTCACCTCCTTTCTTTTTACCTGACTTATCTGATGATTCCTTGCTGCCCTCTGATTCTGCCTCAGCCTTCCCTTTATCAGCCCTTTCTTTTTCGGTCTTCTCTTTCTCTGACTTCTCTCCTTCTGCCACTTCGCCTTCAGCCACTTCTCCCTCCAACGCTTCTTCCTCAACCTCTTCCTCTTCGGCCTCTTCGGGCATGACCGTCGGGGCAGCAACCACAGCGATTGTCAAATCCTCTTCATCGAGGGAGGTGATTCCTTCTGGGAGCACGAGGTCTCGGATGTGCGCAGAGTCTCCGATCTCCAGTCGGGATACATCCAGCTCCAGGGCTTCGATGAGCTTGTCGGGGAGACAGGATACGGTCAGCTCTCTCCTCACATGTTGCAGAATCCCACCCTCTTCGACCCCCGCCGGGGTGTTGATTAGGTGGATGGGAACATTGACCGTGATCTCTTTGTCCATAGAAATCTCATAAAAGTCGGCGTGAAGATAGGTATCTTTTATGGGATCAACCTGAAGAGCCTTGAGAATGACATTCCAGGTTTGGGTCCCATCCTCCGATTTTACCTTAAGATCGAGAATAATGTTTTCCCCAGCCGATCCCTTTATGATCCCTTCCAGTTCGGGATAATCCATTGCCAGCTTGAGTGGTTCTCTGTTGGGGCCGTAAAAGATGGCGGGTATCTGGTTGTCCCTTCTGAGTTTCCTGGCTGCGCCTTTCCCTGTGCTCTGCCTGGTCCGAGCATTCAATAAGGGTTTGCCCATTGGTTACCTCCAAAACCATGCCACGATAGTTTTATAACGAAATTTTTCACAAGCAATACAAAATAAAAACGCCCCATTCTTCTCAGGCGTTTTCCCTATCATAC
>JASFIT010000497.1:0-3208 GCA_050122535.1 Desulfobacteraceae bacterium
GCCGCCATCTGGACCGGATGGGGGCGGATGCTATGGCAATCGATCGAATCATGGATTCTCCGTTAGGCTTCAATGTGGGACGCATGACCCGCTATGCAGAAGACTGGTACACGATCCTGAGCAGTCTGGGCATTTGCAACAGACACTTTATTAACCGGTTTTACAGCTATGGACTCTGCCAGAAACTCTTTTCGGCTGTCACGGGTTTTGAGGTGGATGAGGATCATCTGAGGGAGTCTGCTGTAATGGTCTGGGACGCACTCAAAAGACTCAACCAGAAAGAGGGCTTCGGGGTTGCGGATGATCGACCGCCCGAAATCTGGTTTAAACCGATGACAGGCGCAGATGGCCAACCACTCGTCCTACGAGATTATTTCGGGAAGAGCGAGCTAAATAGAGATGATATCACCCGACTCGTTGAAGATTACTACGATGAAAGGGGCTGGAAAGAGGGCAAAGCGACGTGAAACGGCGGGTCCTTATAGAGAGGATACCTGCTCCTCTGGCCTCCCTTTATGAGAAGGCAACAAGGTTGGTCATAGAGAGCTATTATAGCGGGGTCGCTGAGGAGATCGTGTCCGGTTTCAAAGAGGGTTCCCTCTTAGATCTGGGTACCGGTCCGGGATACCTTCCCATTGAGATCGTCAAAAGGTCTCCATCTATTAGATGTGATGGCATCGACTTAAGCGGCAGGTTGATAAAAATGGCGCGGGTCAATGCACGGAAGTCTGGTGTGGCCGGCAGATTAAATTTTGAGGTGGGCAATGCAGCCAATCTTCGGTTTCAAGATGAGTCGTATGATAGGGTGATTAGTACAGGCATGCTCCATATGCTAAAGGATCCCATAAAGGTGTTAGGGGAATGCTATCGTGTGTTGAAGCCGGGTGGGGAGGCGTGGATATATGACCCGGCACGTGTCTCCTCTCAGTTGGATAAAGAAAAGTGGAAGGCTTCCTTAAACTTCATAGAAAAGTTTTCATATATTCTCTTTAAGCTCTATCTAAGAATGAATCCACCATATACTTATAGTCAAAAACAGGTTGAGGAGATGGTCGCCGCCACCAAATTCAAGGAATATGAGATTGAAGAGGAGGGTGAGGAGATAAAAGTCAAGTTGAAGAAATAAAGGGGCGTTTCCAAAAGGCTCTAACCATCAGGGAATTTTGTGACTTTTTTCTACTTCGATACGCTGATTTCCAGTACATTAGGAAATATTGAAACTCGGGGGTAGGTTTAGCAATATACCTTTTTCCTATAAAGGAGGGGTAAGAATGCAGCACAGGGTCCTTATAAGACGTTGCGAAGAGTATGATCCGGACAAGATCTATGGCATCGTCAAAGAGGGGATGCAGGATTTGGGGGTCAAGCCGTCAGGGAAGGTTCTCTTGAAACCAAATGTGATTCTAGCTCATCCTGATATCTTCCCCCACGCGTTTACGCGCAAGGAGTTCTTGGACGGCGTGATTTCCGCCACGAAGGCTCAAGCAGAGGAAGCTGAGGAGATTGCTGTGGGCGAGAGATCCGCGATAACGGTGGCGACCCGATTCTGTTTCAAGAATGCGGGTTACCCGGAGGTTCTCAAAAAGCACAAGATCAAGGCCTACTATTTTGATGAGGTAAAGCAGGTCCCAGTGGAACTGAAAAAAGAAGGGAGGCTCAGGGACGAGATTTTTGTTCCAAAGCCGATCAAGGACTGCGATTTTCTTATCAATCTGCCCAAATTCAAGGGGCACCCGTGGTGCAGGCTAACGCTCAGCCTGAAGAACTTCATAGGGATTCAGGATGATCGGCACAGGCTCGTGGATCACAATATCTTCCTGGAACACAAGATTGCCGATCTTCAGGAGGTCCTCCAACCCAAATTCATAGCCATAGATGGTATTATTGCGGGGCAGAAAATGATGTTAACGCCCACCCCCTTTCCCATGGGGGCCATCGTGATGGGGACAAATTCGTGTGCCGTTGATACGGTCGGTTGCCATATGGTCAACGTGGACCCAAAGGACCTCATTCATCTCCGATTTGCATCAGAAAGGGGTTTTGGGCCCATGAGCCTGGATGAAATCGAAGTCTCTGGTGATTTCCCCCTTGAAGAGGTTCAGGATAAGACGAAGAATTTTGAGTTCTGCCTAGAACGGATCGATCGTTACTTTGGTGAGGATAGCAATCTTTCTTGTACCGTGGGAAGTTTTCCCGAAGGCCATTCGCCTGAATACTGCTGGGGAGGATGTCCAGGGGCCCTTCAGGAGGCAATTCACATCTTCAGGGGTTTTGATCCAGATGTTGAAAAAGGGATGAAAAAGATTCGTTACGTGGTGGGCAAGGTGGAAGGACCGCTCGATCTTGCTGAAGGTGAGCGAGTGATGTTCGTGGGGGACTGTACGAGTTGGAAAGGAATCATCGACGGTCGAGAGATCAGCATTGAGAGCAGTTACAAGACCACTGGACAGGTGAATACGAGGAAAACCAAGTCCAATGACATGTTGTTAAGGAATCTTAGCACACTTTGGAACTGTTTCAAGAATAGATCATCCCGATATATACACGCAAAGGGATGTACCGTCCCCGTATCGGACATCGTACATTATTTGTCTTCGATGGGAGAGATAGGGAATCCTAATTTTGATCCCAGAATTGTCATTCCTACAAACATTGCCTACTGGCAGATGCGAATTAATCGTTTTATGAAGCGCTTCCTGGGTTGACTTGGATTAGGCTGCAAGCTCTTGAGAGTTGGTGGCCATGCAGAGTTCATCCTTCGATGAGGATATCTCGGGCCTTTGGTCCGCAGTTGAAAAGAATGTCGAAGGTGGAGAGGTTGGGGATGAAGCTCCCCCAAAGTTGGGGATAGATTAAAGCGGGAGGCTTGAAATATTTGAGCTCAATTCCCGCCTCTTGGAAAAGCCCTTCGTTAAGGTACTTCTTCGCAGCATGCTGGTTCAAGAACTGCGAGGCCCCGAACTTTTTGCAGATTTCTATAAGCATTTGGTCTCCCCTTGCCTCAATGCTCAATTCCGAAAGCATGACCAACTTGGTCTCAATATACAAGTGTCCGATCAGATATTTGATGATCTTCATGTTCAGGTCGATCAGGTTTTCAATCCTCGACGAGAACATGCCCACCACAAAATCAAGATGATCCCTGAAGTATGGGGCCTTCCCATAGGCACTCTTCAGGCTCTCCAGATGTTTCATCGCCCATCGACCC
>JASFIT010000498.1:0-3201 GCA_050122535.1 Desulfobacteraceae bacterium
GCTAGCGCTTATTTGGGATCTGGGGCAATGGATTTGGTAAAGAGTATATTGATTCTTGATGATGAAGAAAACATCCGAAAGTATCTTGGGCAATCCTTGGCTAAAGATGGTTTTGAGATATACACTGCCCAATATGGCAAGGAAGGGCTCAATCTTTTGGTTCAAAAGCACATTGATGTGGTCCTGCTTGATCTGAATCTTCCCGATATGAGCGGACTTGAGATCCTGAGGGAAATAAGGAGGGTTGATGTGCAGTCTGTGGTGATCATCATCACCGCGTATGGGGATATTAGCAGCGCAGTTGAAGCCATCAAACTTGGCGCATACGACTATCTGACCAAGCCCTTTGATGCAGAAGATATTAAAATTGTGATTAACAAAGCGTTGAGGATTATTGGCCTAGAGAATCGTATAAGACTCTTAGAACAGCAGGTGAGTCGGTATCAATATGGGGAGCTCGTAACGCGCAGCAAGAAGATGTACAACCTGCTTGAATTCGTGGATATGATCTCCAACACGACAGCGACAGTCATGATTTATGGCGAGACGGGGACAGGAAAGGAATTGATTGCAGCGCTTATTCATAGAAAAAGCCCGAGAGCAGAAAAGCCGTTCGTGACCATTGACTGTACATCGCTGCCTGAAAATCTTCTGGAAAGTGAGCTTTTTGGCCATGAAAGGGGGGCATTTACGGGCGCAGTTGGATTAAAGAAAGGACTCTTTGAGGTGGCTGATGGGGGCACCGTTTTTCTGGATGAGATAGGAGAGCTGCCACTATTACTGCAGGCCAAGGTTTTAAGGGTGTTAGAGACAAAGAGTTTTCGGCGCGTGGGGGGCGAGAAATACCTTCAAACGGATGTTCGCATAATCGCCGCAACCAACAGAGATCTCAAAAAGTCCATGGAGGAGGAACGCTTTCGAAGTGACCTTTTTTATAGGCTCAACGTGGTCCCTGTCTCTCTTCCCCCGTTGCGGGAAAGAAAGGAGGATATTTTCCCTCTGATAGAGTACTTTGTGGAGTTTTTTAACAAAAAGGTAGGACGAAACATCTCAGATGTGGCCAACGAGGCACTTAAGCTGCTTATTGATTATGATTGGCCAGGCAACATTCGTGAATTGAAGAATGTGATTGAACATATGGTAATCACCAGTATGGGTGATGTGATCCGAGCAGAAAGCCTGCCCACAGAAATCAGGGGCACTCAGATGGAATTGGCTTTCCACTCAGGCGAATTGGTGGCGAGCGATTCGGAAGCCTTGCCTGATTACAGAAAGGCAAAAAAGGCAATTGTTGCCGGTTTTGAAAAGAATTATCTGAAAAAGCTGCTGGATAAGAACGAATGGAACATATCTCAGAGCGCCAGGGAAATAAAGATGCACAGAAGTAGCTTTCAACGTCTTATGCGGAAATATGGTTTGCGTAAACAGACATAGTGGGGGGAGTGGCTTCACTCTGGAACGGAGGGACGGGGGTACGGAGGAACGAGGCGCAGGGGCAAGCGGAGAAGAGGTGGTGAACTGGGAAGGATTCATCAAAAAGCTTTTTGAAATGGCCGAGCCATACCTTACCACAAGGGGTGATCTACTGCATACGCGGGTGGCTCATGAATATGCGTTGTTGCTTATGGAAAAAGAGGGCGGAGACAGGCATATCGTGGAACCGGCTATCATCTTACACGATGTGGGGTGGTCCAGACTTGAACCAGTGGAGATCAAGGTAGCCTTCGGCGTGCGCGCAGCAGGTGAAAAAGCGGCTCGCATTAACAGGGTGCATGAATTGGAAGGAACCAGGATTGCTCGTGAGTTGCTCGAAGACGTGGAATATGATCCCCTGCTGATTGATCGAATAGCGCTTATTATTGAACGTCATGATTCTGGCAAAGATCCCGACTCTTTGGAAGAAGAACTAGTGAAAGATGCTGATCGGGTCTGGCGCTTCTCCCAGGTCGGATTTAGGAATGAAATGGAAAGGCAGGAACTGACGCCATACGAGCGCTACAAGTTTGTGGTCAAGAATTTAAATTCCTGGTTTTTTACCAAAACCGCAAGGGAGATAGCGGAAAAAGAATTGAAGAATCGTGCCCTGGAATATGGAATAGATCCGGGGCCCAAATAGGGCCCTGGGAACCTTCAAGCACGGATGGGTGCTCACAAAATTGCAGAAACAATAGCGTTGCGCGGACACGAGGGATTGTGTGTGAAATTAATTTGAATTAAATAAGGTTTTTGCTAATATTTCGCGGATTGACGCACATTCAAATGGCTAACGGAACTAAAACAATCAAATATAGACTTCACACATTGTCATGGAATCGGGAACGGAGGGCCGGGGGGAAGGTGCAACGCAGCCAGAGACATACGGTAATGATACGCCTCTCAGTACTTGCTCTGGCATCCCTCATGCTCTTTGCCTGCGCACCAGAGCGGTCCTATGTGAGAAGGCCTCCGGGCACTAAGGTTATTGTCCTGCCTGAAACTGAGAAGGGGAGAAGGCCCTATGTGGTAAACGGTGAACGCTATTATCCCCTTTCTAAAGCAGATGGCTTTGTGCAGTACGGAAAGGCATCATGGTATGGAAAAAAGTTTCATGGCCGGCCCACTGCGAGCGGTGAAAGATTCAATATGTATAAGAGGAGTGCTGCCCATAAAACGCTCCCCATGGGCACCCATGTTTTGGTGCTCAATCTCTCCAACAAGAAAAGTAGTGTGGTGCGCATAAATGACCGTGGTCCATTCGTAAAGGGGAGAATCATAGATCTCTCCTATGCCGCAGCAAAAGAAATAGGGATAGTAGGTCCAGGCGTAGTGCGTGTAAAGATCGTGGCCCTTGGAAAGGAGGTTGGAAAACTTCAGTCAGAGCATGGGCCCAGGCCTATGGTAGAACTGGCAGACTTGGAAAGAGGGGAATTCACGATTCAGGTTGGGGCTTTTGAAGATAGAGAGAACGCCCTCACGGTTGCAGATCGTCTAAAAGTCATTTTTGACTATGTCCATATTGCCATATATATGGACAAAGACAAGAAGACCATCTATAAAGTGCAGGTGTCAAGGTCTAAGACTCTGACCCAGGCGGGAAAGATTGAAAAAAAATTAGAGGATATGGGATTTACAGAGGCCTTTATAGTAAGGATTTGAACGATTCGTTGATTTTTTTTCGGAGAACACCAGAGGTCTTGAAAACAACCACCCTCCTGGCCCTCA
>JASFIT010000499.1:0-3173 GCA_050122535.1 Desulfobacteraceae bacterium
CTCAGTGCAAAGAAAGCAATCGTGGGTGTTATGGCATTTAATTATGTGGACACCACCGCAGGCCCATATGGCGAAGTGGCTGTTGTACTGCCGGCCGTGTATGGCGCTTCTCCCCCGCCAGTCCTTATTCCCGCCCTCTTGGAGTCCCTGTATCCAGACTTTGGCAACCTGGTCATGCATCTTCCTGTGACCACGGCGGAGGCTCGCGATGGGGGTATGCTAGAGTGGGGCTACACCAAGTTCGTGGCGGATATGCATTTTACCATGGTGCCAGAATTCATGGAATGCCGGTTGTCCGAGAAAGACCAACACATCTTGACACTGAGAGTCGCGAGGCGAGGCATTGCAAAAAGAGACAAAAAACCCTGGGTGACCTTTTCGGTAAAGGAGGGCAACCTCCTCAAAACAACCATGCCACAGAGGTGTACCACCCGTTCAGCCATTAGACCCAAAGACTCGTTCTTAGACCTGGGAGACCATCCGGTGTGCGAATCGATCCGGGCATTAGAACTTTCACAGAGGCCTTTTATGTCCAGGTACTTTCTGGAGCGAAGCCTAATCCTCCCCGCCGGCCGCATTGTCGAAAGGGGGGTGCGGTCCTTTGAGGGCTACACGAACAAGAAACGCAAGGGTAAACACACGGTCGTGTACACCACTGAACAAGTCTAAGTGTGGAACCCGACCAGCGACGCAGCGAATTGAAAAGCTTGCAAAGTGACCCCGGGTCTTTCTGCCCTTTTGCACTGCTCAACCATTCTTGATAAAAAACAACAGTCAACTTAGAGGCTCATGCGTGCCTTGCGGCACCCGTAGGTTTCTATTTTTGAGTTGACTCACGGGAGCCTTTGTGCGTATCCAAAAAGTATGGAATATTTGTCAGATTCCAGATTTCATATAAAGGAGAAGAAAAATGCCGTATGTGGATGTAAAGGTTGCCGGGAGCCTTACAAAAGACCAGAAGGAGAAGATCGTAGATGGGATCACCAAGTTGCTTGAAGATGTGGCAGGAAAGCCAGCCTCTGTCACCTATGTTGTCATAGAGGAAGTGGAAAGGGAGAACTGGGCGGTTGGAGGAAAACTTCTCTCCGGCTAAGGGGAGGAGACGAGCAACAGATGGTAAATGATTCTGGAGGTGCCATGTCATCATGGGAAAAGCACCTCATTGAATACAGGGACCAATATCTGGACGAGTTGTTGGACTTCCTGCGCATCCCGAGCATCTCGAGCCTGTCCGATCACAGGCCCCATGTCCAAGAGGCGGCAGAATGGGTCGAAGCCCGCATGAAAGCCGCCGGCATCCAATCCGTCCGGATCATGCCCACGGGGGGCCATCCGGTGGTCTACGGCGATTGGCTTCACGCCCCGGGCAAGCCGACCGTGTTGATTTACGGACACTTCGATGTCCAGCCCGCGGACCCGCTGGAATTGTGGGACAGTCCTCCTTTTGAGCCCACTTTCAGGGAGGGCCGTATCTATGCCCGTGGCGCAACGGACGACAAAGGGAACATGTTTATTCCCATCACGGTCACTGACGCCATCCTCAATGCCGAAAGGGCCCTACCCCTCAATGTGAAATTCCTCTTCGAAGGTCAGGAAGAGATCGGTAGCCCTCAGTTGCCGGATTTCATGGCTGCCAATAAGGGGCTGTTCGCCTGCGATCTGGTTTTGAGCGCAGACGGCACCCAGCGTGGGGAGAATCAGCCAGCCATAATCCTGGGCACTCGGGGACTCACCTCCGTATATGTGGATGTGCAGGGACCGGACCACGACCTTCATTCCGGGACCTATGGTGGCACAATCGCAAACCCGATCCACGCCCTGATTCAAATCCTGGATTCCATGCATGATCAGGAGGGACGGGTGGCCATTGAGGGTTTCTACGACCAGGTGCGGGCATTGACCCATGAGGAGCGCGCACAATTGGCCCGGGTGCCTTTTGAGGAAGGCGAATACCTAAGCCAGATCGGTGCCGTTTCCCTTTTTGGCGAGCCGGGATTTACCACCTATGAACGGGCCTGGGCCCGGCCAACGCTGGAGGTGAACGGTATTTACGGCGGTTTCCAGGGGCAGGGGATGAAGACGGTCCTGCCCAGCACGGCTCACGCCAAGATATCCTGCCGGCTGGTGGCTGACCAGGATCCTTTCAAGATTGCGGAGCTGCTCCATGCCCATGTGAAAGAAGTCGCCCCGCCCCAAGTCAAGGTAACGGTTAGAAAGAGCAAGAGTGGAGGGATCCCTTATCTGATCCCGGCTGATCACCAGAGTGTTCGGATCGCCACGTCGGTTCTCAGTGATCTTTACGGCCAAGAGCCCTATCAGATCCGCATGGGCGGTACCATCCCGGCAAACGCGCTTTTCCTGGAGCACCTCAAGGCCTATACCATCGTCTTCGCCTTTGGCCTTCCGGACGAGCGCCAGCACTCCCCCAACGAGTTCCTCAGGGTGTCCAGCTACGATCGAGGCCAGAAGGCCTATGGCATGCTGCTTCATCGCCTGGGAGAGGAGTATAAAACATCCTAAACAGGGATACTTTTCTTTCCGTTCTCTGTCGTCCGTCTTCTGTCTTCTGGTACTTGCACATAATTCAGGGCATAGTGCCCTCCTTAATGTGCACCGACCCCCGTATTCCTCGCCCTTAGGGCCGTCCCCAACATCAAATCACGGAAAGGTAACATGGTAACGAAACCCGCTCAAACCCTTCCAGAACGCGGATAAGGGGCTATTTTCAAATCAACGAAAACGCCATCCTGTCTCGTGGCACGCAACTTGAAAGGCTCTATAGACGGATAGCAGTGTATTGTAGGAAGGGGGTATTAAGGATGGCCAGAAGGAGCCTTCAAAAACTAATTTCTTGGAGAGAGGGTAACGTCGCTTATGACCTGGAGGTCTATGAAGACGAATTCATACCAGGCGTAAGTCCAGAGAGACGCTCGGGCCTTGATCGTCGACAGTTTACGTATACGGCCCACATTCCTGAAAGACGATGTGGACGAGACCGTAGAAAACACAAACTTGTCGAAGTTTGAGGAGCTGGTTATCCGCGACAGAGGCTGAGACGAATAGTCCCATTTCAGTTTAAAATGCGTACGGACTGAATATGCATTAAATTCGGCCTTCAGTCGTTTTGTATTTGTTCAAAGGTAACCCAAAATCACAACCTCAATCTTCCGTAG
>JASFIT010000500.1:0-3156 GCA_050122535.1 Desulfobacteraceae bacterium
TTTAATGGACCAGCGTTTGCGGAAGGATCCTAAGCATAGGATCCCTCCCTGGCGGAGCCATACTCGTACAATCTCGTGTGAATTTGAATTGGAGAAGATTGTTATCTATCGGTGAACTCGTCTATGATCGAGACACACGTATCACCGATGCGCAAAAGATTCTCCTTGCTGGACGCCCCCACGTGAGGCAGGAGCACCGTGTTGGGGGCCATAGTGAGTGGAGTAGCCTCAGGAGGATCCGAGTACCATACGTCGTTGCCGTAACCCCCCAACTTGCCAGATTCAAGGGCCTCAACAATATCCTCCTCGATGACGCACTTGCCCCGGCAGGTGTTGACGAGAATCGATCCGTCCTTCATCTTGGAAATAAAGTCCTTGTCCACCATTCCATGGGTCTCTTCGGTTAAGGGGGTGTGCAGTGATAGGTAGTCGGCTTCGGCCAGCACTTCATCCAGACTCTTCATTTCTGCAAAATCTGATTTCTCCACATACTTATCGTAGGCGATGTTTTTCATGCCAAAGGCCAGGGCCCGTTTGGCCACCTCGGTCCCAATACGACCCATGCCGATCAAACCAAGGGTTTTATTAAAGAGCTCCCTGCGGTTGACCTCTTTCTTGCGCCACTCACCCACACACATGCCTTCATGGCAAAACAGAATTCTGTTTGACACGGCAAGCATGAGGGCCATGGCAACCTCGGCCACGGCTACAGAAGAGGCCTCCGGTGTGTTGCGCACCTCGATCCCCTTTTCTTTGGCATACGCAACATCAATATTGTCTATCCCAACGCCGCCCCGGATGATCAACTTCAGATCTGGCATCTCATCAATGAATTCCTTGGTGCACTTTGTTTTTGATCGGACCAGAATGGCCTCTGCCTCAGCCCTTCTCTCCTTGTCATCAAATACTTCCCCAAATTTGGCCAATCGTTCCGGCAGAGACGGATCGAATGCGTCAGAGATTAAGATTTTCATGCTGTCCCTCCTTATGCATTATGTTCGCGAAAAGCGCGTATTGTATTTATTTGGACTGCCTTTTGCAACGCTTTATTTCTTTGGTTGTAAAGCAAGCCCTTTTCCCCATATCTAGCTTTATATTTAATTGAATTTTCATTATTGGGCAAGGCGGAAATGATTAGTGCCTGCGCTACTGAGATCTAAAACCCGATTCCTCTTGGCTGAAAAGTGAAGATCCCCGACCCCCTAAGGTACTGATTATGAGGAGAATACCTGCGATTCGGCTGAAAACGTCCTCTTTCCGATCATTGACAGAGAGGCTTCTCTGACCTATATTGCCGCCATCATAAAGGCATTTTTTTTAAGTTCATAAGGTTCTCAGAATTTGAGGGGTTGCACCATGCATCTTAAGAGAGTCAGGCTTTTTCCTGAGAAGTACCCGACCAAGGATCATTATCCTTTTAATCAAGATATCTTTCAGCAGACCAAAAGCATTCAATTTCGTTCACCGGTTACCTTTCTTGTGGGTGAAAATGGCACAGGGAAGTCCACCTTGCTGAACGCCTTGTGTAAGAAATGCGGTATTCACATATGGAAAGCGCCTGAAGGCAGTCGTTTCAGGGATAATCCATATGAAAAGGCGCTACACTTGTTCATGGCCGTGGAGTGGACCGATGGGGCTGTGCCAGGCTCATTCTTTGCGTCCGAGATCTTCAGGGATTTCACGCAATACCTGGATGAGTGGGCCGTGGCAGATCCTGAAATGCTCAAATATTTCGGAGGCGAATCCTTAGTGACCCAATCCCACGGCCAATCCATTCTGTCCCTATTCAGGGCTCGCTATAAAATCAAGGGGCTATACTTCCTAGACGAACCTGAGACCGCCCTTTCTCCGAAAAGTCAGCTGGAGTTGCTTTCCATCCTAAAGGAGATGAGCGAAGCGGGGCATGCTCAGTTTATAATCGCGACCCATTCTCCCATTCTATTGGCGTGCCCAGGGGCCCATATTTACAGTTTCGATCATATCCCCATAAAACGGATTGGCTACGAAGAGACGGATCATTACAGGATCTATAAAGACTTCTTGGAGGACAGGAACAAATACGTGCGTTGAATATAACTTCCATGCCCCCACCTTCTTTTTGAGCTCCGGATTTTTCAGGGGTCACCCGGTGGTTTGCTCTCTCTTCTCCTCATATCTTGTCTTGAGAAAAAAAGACCGGAGGCTGCGCTTCTCAGCCTCCGGCGATGATGCGGGCATATGGGAGTTGCCGTCTAGACGGTTCCTGGTTTGTATTGTTGTGGCTTGGGAAGCGGGTCAATATCTGCCAAGGCCCTGTGGATCTCCTCCTCAGGCAGATCATAATCGGACAACTCTCCCCTCAGAAACGCGTCATAGGCCCCCAAGTCTATGAGGCCGTGGCCGCTCCAGTTGAAGAGGATCACCTTTTCTTTGCCTTCCTCCTTGGCTTTGATGGCCTCACGGATGACGATGGCCACGGCATGGTTCGTCTCAGGGGCAGTGATGAAGCCCTCAGTCCTGGCAAAAGTGATGCCTGCCTGAAAGGTTTCCATCTGGGGTAAAGACTCTGCACGGATCAACCCGTCCAAAATGAGCTGACTCACGAGAGGAGCCATGCCATGATATCTGAGACCGCCAGCATGTATGGGCGCAGGGACAAAGGTATGGCCCAGGGTGTGCATGGGGAGAAGGGGTGTCATCTGAACCGTGTCCCCAAAGTCATAGGCAAATGGACCCCGTGTCATTGTGGGGCATGAGGCGGGCTCAACGGCAATAATGTCGATCTCCTTGCCGTTGATTTTGTCTCTTACAAAGGGGAAAGCGTGGCCGGCGAAATTGCTACCACCCCCAGCACAGCCAATGATGACGTCTGGATAATCACCTGCAATGGCCAACTGCTTTTGACACTCAAGACCATTGACGGTCTGGTGCATCAGGACATGGTTCAGAACACTTCCCAGGGAATACTTCGCGTCCTCGTCCATAACTGCGGCCTCCACCGCCTCGCTGATGGCGATCCCAAGGCTACCCGGTGATTCGGGATTCGCCGCCAAGATCTGTTGGCCTGCCTTGGTTTCGGTGCTCGGACTTGGCACGCAGGTGGCCCCCCAGGTCTCCATCATGACCCGACGGTAGGGTTTCTGGTTGTAACTGACCTTGACCATATAGACCTTGCAC
>JASFIT010000501.1:0-3140 GCA_050122535.1 Desulfobacteraceae bacterium
CTGGTCCGGCTCAGCTCATGTCTTGGCTTGACCCCAACTTACGGGTCTGTAAAAGCACTGAAAAGCATCTCAGGATTCTCAAATTCACCCCACGCCGCAAGCCTGCCCCCGCGAAGGCGGGGGGGGAAGGAGCGATCGAAGGCAACACCGCAGATAATGCCTTGGTGGTGCATCAGGGGTTTGTTCTTGACTCGGATCACAATGTCATCTATGAAAACCGAGTGAAACTCTCCGCGTTGAAACGCGGGGCATCTGAAACTTTCCTAGACAACCTCCTCCCCCTTGATGGGGGAGGATTAACCCGCCATAGCGCTTTGGCGGGTTAAGGTGGGGGTGAAAAGCCCACAGGTTTCACCCTCCCCTTTGTCCCCTCGCATCAAGGGAGGGGAATTATAAGGATGCCATTCATTCCCGCCTTAAAAGGCGGGACATTATGACGTACAGTCGTAATAACTGGGACCTCATTGTGGCCCTGGCTTTTGTGGCGCTCTGAAGAAGGAGCCAAATAACTTGCGGGGTTTTGTCACCTTAACCGGGAGGAGGAAAGAATGCAGCTTACAAAGAATGAAATCAAAAAGGCCTTGACCCAATGGAACCGGGCCTGGGACGAACATGACCTGGATAGAGTCATGGAGCTTTTTCATGAGGATATCCTATTTGAAAACTTTACAGGGGGGAAAGCAGAAGGAAAGGAAAACCTCCGTCAGGCGTGGGCCCCTTGGTTTGCAAATCATGGTGGTTTTCGATTCATAGAGGAAGAGACTTTTATCGACGAAGATGAACAGAAAGTCCTATACCGATGGAAGCTCCATTGGCCCTCATTTGAAAAAGGCTACGAGGGAAAGCCTGAAGTTCGAAGAGGCGTAGATGTTATCCATTTCCGTGATGGCAAGATCATAAAAAAACTCACCTATTCCAAGACAGCATTGGAGATTGAAGGAGAGAGGATTCCCCTTTCCGCATAATTGTAAAAAGAAAGCATAAAATGAGGCCTATAAAAACCGCCCTTGTCTCCTTCATCATTGTGGGTTCAATATTCTTCACCAACGCCTGCACGACTTTGAGTTCGCGTGAAACACCCATCGTGAGGGTCGTCCGGGAATATGCGCCGGCGGTGGTCAATATCAGAACCGAGAAGATCGTTGACTTAAGAGAATCCCAGGAGTGGGGAATGTATGGTGAGGAATTAGATAACTTCTCCCAAGAATACTTTGGGGAGTCCCATTCTGAAGCGGCTCTCATATACAAAAGCATAGGATCAGGTGTTATTCTAGACAATAATGGCCTCATTGTGACAAATGCACATGTCATTCAGAAGGCTAAGGATATTTATGTGGTGTTAAATGATGGCACCATCTTACAAGCAGAAGTCATAGGAATGAACCAGATCGACGATTTGGCTATAGTCAAAGCAGAGCTTCCTTATCCGGTCAAAAAGGTGAAATTTGCAAACATTAGCGATCTGATGATTGGGGAGACTGTTATAGCCATAGGAAACCCGTTCGGACTGGAGAATTCTGTCACCGTTGGCGTTTTAAGCGGAAAGGATAGAGCGTTTTCAAGTGCGCGCTGCGCTTATGTCTGTGCAGGACTGCTCCAGATTGATGCCCCTATCAATCCGGGCAATAGCGGCGGCGCTCTCTTAAACCTTGACGGAGAACTCATCGGCGTAAATCTGGCAGTCGTTCAGAGTGCTGAGAGCATCGGTTTCGCAGTCCCTGTAGACAAAATAGTGAAACTGCTGAAAATATATAAGTGAGGACTTGGTCCAAAGGACCAGGCTTCGATTTGTCCCTCACAGGGGCTTCATCACGCCATCGCTTCTAGAGTGCCTAAAGTGTTCTAAAGTGCCTAAAATGCCTAAAGTGAACGAGGTTTTTGTCAGCTTCTAAATAGACCTCGCCAAAGGCGAGTTTCTCAACTTTAGATCACTTTAGTTCACTTATAACTTTAGATCACTTAAAACGCCCTCTATCCGCCAAGGCGTAGCCGAATACATCTGACCCCGCACAGCGGACAAGGTTTTGCAAGTTATAGGCTATTTCCTACTCTTGTAAAATTTCACCGACCGGAGTACATCGTTAGCCACAAAACGACCTATGGGGCCAGAACTATAACATGCAACTTCTATCGTCTTGTCGGGTCGGATGAGAAAATTGGTCGCATGAAGAAATTTCTTCTCCTTCTCGTAATAGGCTCCCGTAATCCCTGAGACCTTCTCGGGGTCAAGGCCATAACCAACAGGAAAGGTGACCTTTACCTTCTCAGCAGTCTCCCTAGCCTTTTCGATAGGATCCACCGAACCAGCAATCAGAGCAATCTCTTCCGCTTCAAATTCCTTGATAGCCGATTGAAGATCAGCTAACTGCTGATTGCAAAAAGGTCACCAGAAACCTCTATACAAAATAAAAACAGCATACCCGTCTCCGAAATCTCTCGGAAGCGAGAGCTTGTCACCAGAAATTGTTACCATTTCCAATTCAGGGAATTTGTCATTGGCATCCAAAAATACGTCACCGACTTTAGCCATGCTTAACTCCTTTCTTTACATATGAAATCTGAATCTCACCTTAGTTTCTCTAATCTAGCAGCCGTTGGATACATAAGTAAATAGGGTGAAACCCCTATTTTGAAAGAAAAACATATGTATTTCTGTTTCACGAAACGGTCACAGAATGCATCCTTTTTTCTCGCTCCCTTTGTGGCTGTGTCGCAATCTCTTTTCGTCATTGCGAGCGACCGAAGGGAGCGCGGCAATCTCCTTGTTTTTAATGCTTTATGAGATTGCTTCGGTCCTCCCGCCTCCGCGGGATTCCCTCGCAATGACATTATCACAAGCCTCTGGATGGAGGGGGAGCGGATTTGTGGTTGTTTGCAAGAAACGGCTATGGTATGCAAATCTTATAAGGAGACTGTCGAAAAAACAGTTTCCGGGAGGCTGATGGAAAATGTCCATATGCTAGGCTTCCGAAATCCCTAGGAATGAGGCGTACATAAAAGTACGCCGCAGTGACTTGCCCTGTTAAATCGGCCTTGCCGTCTCGCGTAGCGAGAATTTAACAGGGCGGGGGATAAGGATAACGCAGCAGATGGGCGTTTTCCGACAGCCTCAAGGGAGGTTTTAAACAAATGCTCTACGG
>JASFIT010000502.1:0-3128 GCA_050122535.1 Desulfobacteraceae bacterium
ACCATATATTCTCGCCGGGAAGAAATAGAAATCTTTAAACTTGTGGGGGCTACGGATTGGTTTGTGAAAATCCCGTTTCTGATAGAAGGGGCTATTCAGGGGCTATTGGGTGGTCTCGTGGCGCTTACTGTCCTGTTTGGGTTGTATTCCATCTTTTTCTTGAAAAAGGTCCATGTCATTGGTCTCCCTGTGCTTAACATCGCCTTTCTGCCCACTGAATACCTGAGTTCTATACTTCTATTGGGCTTGGGTTTAGGATTAATCGGGAGTTTCATCGCCATAGGCCGGTTTTTTGAAGTATGAACCGATCCACTGCTTTATTTCCATCCATACTGTTACACGTGTTTAGGCTATTAGGGATCATTCTTTTGGGCGCAAAAAAGTTACGTCACAACAATTCCTTGAGGGCAATAGGCTTATCTTCCATCCCTAGTCTCCTCATATTTCCTTGCTTTCTACTTTTGATCTCGCTGCAGTTCTCAATGGCCGCTTCAAGCTCCGAACCGGATACGAAAAAAAAGCAGATAAAACAGTTAGAGACAGACCTTTCCAGAGAAAAAGAGCAGTTTTTGAGGCTTGGCATAAGAGAAAAGGATCTTTTGGGCCAGCTCGCGGAAATCGAGATAAAGATCGCCGAAAAGAGGAAGTTCTTACAGGAAATAAAGGAGAAGTTGCAGCTAAACCAGAAAGCGCTCAAGAGGCAACAAAAGAAGCTGAGACGTCTTGAGCGGTCCTCGAAGGGGGTTAGAAAGAGACTGAGCAAAAGACTGACCGCATTTTATAAATACGCCAAGAGGGGATATGTGCACATTCTCACCACTTCCCAGGATGTGGAACAACTGAGGAAAAGGATGAAATACCTTCAAGTCATCATGGATGGAGATCAAAAGCTGCTGCAGGAATTGGCCCAGGTTGAGCAAGAGATAAATCAGGAGATAGCCTTGATTGAGGAGCGAGTCGCTATTATAGACGGAATGAAAAAGGCTGAGAGTGCTCGGTTGTTATCTATAAAAGGGGAACAGGACAAGAAAGTGTTCCTCCTCATGAAAGTACATAACGAAAAGGAGTTCTATGAAACGCTGGTAAAAGAGCTACACCATGCGTCCCAGAACCTGAAAGTAACCCTCCTGGATTTGGATCGAAAACAGAAGAAGAAGACAAGGCTACCGTCTGACTTCTCCAAATCCAAAGGAAGATTACCTCTGCCATTTCGTGGAAAGATTATCAAGAGTCACGACCGATGGGGAGTCGATATCGTCAAGACGCACAAGGGAATTTTTATTCAGGGACCTCTCGGGTCAGAGGTGAGAGCCGTTTTCTCCGGGAGGGTAGATTTCTCAGGATGGCTCAAGGGTTACGGACAGACCATTGTCATCAATCATGGGGCTCGATTCTTCACCGTCTCTGCTCACTTATCGGAAAGGTACAAGGAAGAGGGTGATACGGTGGAAAAGGGCACTGTGATCGGCTTGCTGGGTCATACAGGCCCATTTGAAAAACCAAGGCTCTACTTTGAGATACGACGGGCTGGGACGCCTCTTGATCCCCTTAAGTGGGTAAAAGTTGATTGACCTTTGAAAGCGGGATGGAGTAGAATGAAGTTTTTGGATTAACTCACATATCCCTATCAAGACGCTGAACGATTTAATAGCCGTTTTGGAGAATTTGGCGCGGGTTAAACATAAATGCACTGTCCAGCCCTGGAGAAGTAAAGAAGTGCTTAGGAGAATAATGATGAGATTGCGTACAAAGAAACTACCTTTGATGGTCATAATTTGCCTACTGATGGTAGGAATGGTTTTTATCAGTGGCAAGAGTCCTCATGTTACGGCCGGAACAAGCGATGTTTATGAAAACATAGAGATCTTCACTGAAGTGCTCCGGCAAATTGAAAAAAACTATGTGGAGCCCCAGGACCCTCAAAGGCTGATCTACGGCGCCATCAAAGGGATGGTCCAGAGCCTCGATCCCCATTCCTCTTTCCTGACAAAGGAGGAGCATCAGGAATTACTCATCGAGACCAAAGGGAGTTTTACGGGAGTAGGGATTGAAATAACCGTCCGGGACCGTGTGCTTACGGTGGTATCACCCATTGAGGGTACACCCGCATATGAGGCGGGGATAAAGGCGGGAGACCAAATAATAGGGATAGATGACAAGCCAACCAACGATATGACCTTGACGGATGCCGTAAAAAACATAAGAGGCCCAAAGGGGACCAAGGTAAAGTTGACCGTCAGACGTGAAGGGGCTGAAAAACCCCTTGAATTTTCCATCACTCGTGACGTGATCCCCTTGAAAAGTGTACGCAACTACCTACTTACCCCCGATATCGGGTATATTCGCATTTCCAGTTTTCAGAGCAAGACAGACAAGGATTTGGCCTCGGCCTTGGAAGAAATCGAAAATGGACGTGACTTGAAAGGACTCGTTCTGGACATAAGGAACAATCCTGGAGGCTTATTGACGCAGGCGATAAAGGTCTCAGATCTTTTTCTTGACTCGGGGCTAATTGTCAGCACAAAGGGGAGAAATGAGTCTCAGAACATGGAGGTTCCTGCAAACAGGAATGAAAAACCGAGGAATTATCCCATCATTGTCCTGGTGAATGGAGGGAGTGCAAGTGCCGCAGAAATCGTTGCTGGAGCCTTGCAGGACAATAAAAAGGCCTTGGTTCTGGGCACGAAAACCTTCGGAAAGGGTTCTGTGCAGACAATCTTGCCCTTATCCGATGGTTCGGGACTGCGTTTGACGACTGCAAAGTATTATACCCCAAGTGGCAAGTCTATTCAGTTGAGCGGGATTACGCCTGATATTAAGGTGGAATTCGTACCTCCAGTAGATAAGCAGGAAAAAGAGAAACTTCGTTTCCTAAGAGAAGAGGACCTGAAGGGCCATATACCAAATGAAACAGGAGAGGTGCTTGATAAGAAGGAGATTGGAGAAGACGAAGAGAAAGACGAGAGAGTAAAGATACTTCTGGAAAAGGATAACCAAGTCCGCCACGCGCTGCAGTTGCTTCAAACTTGGAATATTTTTTCCCAGATAAAGACGGCTCCCTGAGGCGCATATCCTAGTGAAAATCGCTCACTCTCCCGTTTGATCGTCCATACATCAGATGTTCACCA
>JASFIT010000503.1:0-3103 GCA_050122535.1 Desulfobacteraceae bacterium
GTCTTCCTCAGCATGTGTCTCTGCTTCTTTTACCAGTCGATCGATCTCCTCCTGGGACAATCCTGAGTAGGCCGTGATCTTGATAGACTGCTCCTTACCGGTGGCCAGATCCTTTGCAGAGACATTCACAATTCCGTTGGCATCGATGTCAAAGGATACTTCGATCTGCGGCATTCCTCGCGGTGCAGGGGGAATGCCCACCAGTTCAAAGCGGCCAAGGGTCTTGTTATCTAAGGCCATCTCGCGCTCCCCTTGAAGCACATGAACGGTCACCGCAGGCTGATTGTCTTCAGCCGTGGAGAAGACCTGGCTCTTATTGGTGGGGATGGTTGTATTCTTTTCGATCAACCTGGTCATGACGCCTCCCAAGGTTTCTATACCAAGGGAGAGGGGGGTCACATCGAGCAACAGCACATCATTCACATCCCCTTTCAAGACGCCACCCTGAATGGCGGCACCAAGGGCCACCACCTCATCCGGATTCACGCCTTTGTCAGGCTCTTTACCGAAAATCTTTTTGACCCGCTCCTGGACGGCTGGCATGCGGGTCATTCCGCCCACCAAGATAACCTCATTCACGTTGCTGGCTGAGAGTCCGGCATCTTTTATGGCGACTTTGCAGGGCCCCTCGAGCTTGTCCAGTAGGTCGCTCACGAGGGCTTCCAGCTTGGCACGGGTGATCTTTATATTCAGATGTTTGGGGCCGTTGGCGTCCGCTGTGATAAATGGAAGGTTCACATCCGTCTCCATGGAAGTGGACAACTCCATCTTCGCCTTTTCAGCCGCCTCCTTGAGACGCTGCAGGGCCATCTTATCATTTCTAAGATCAAGACCCTGGTCTTTCTTGAATTCATCAGCCAGATAGTCTATCAAGCGCAAGTCAAAATCCTCACCACCAAGATGGGTATCCCCATTGGTCGCTTTGACCTCAAAGACGCTATCGCCAATCTCTAGGATGGAGATATCAAACGTCCCTCCCCCCAGATCGAATACAGCAATGAGGCCTTCTGCCTTCTTATCCAAACCGTACGCGAGAGATGCGGCCGTCGGCTCGTTGATAATCCTCAAAACATTCAATCCAGCGATTTTGCCCGCATCCTTGGTGGCCTGTCTCTGACTGTCATTGAAATAGGCAGGTACGGTAATGACAGCATCCGAGATCTTCTCACCCAGATGTTCTTCGGCTGCCTTCTTTATGTTAGCCAGGATATAGGAAGAGATTTCAGCCGGGCTGTAGTGCTTTCCCCTCAGGCTTATTCGAACATCTCCATTTTCTGCCCTTTCAATTTTGTAGGGCAGAACCTCCACGTCGTTTTGGACCTCAGGGGAATCATACTTGCGGCCGATAAGTCGCTTTACGCCAAAGACCGTATTCTCGGGGTTGGTAATGGACTGCCTTTTGGCAATTTGCCCCACCAGTCTCTCCCCCTTGTCGGATATGGCGACGATGGAAGGCGTCGTGCGCCCACCCTCGGGGTTGGTAATGACTTTGGCTTCGCCCCCTTCCATCACGGAGACGCATGAATTGGTTGTGCCGAGATCTATACCGATTATTTTGCTCATCTAAACATCCTCCTTTACTATGGAAATCGATTTTTCGTCATACAAGGCAAACTAAAATGAAGTTAATCATTATAGATATATAGTCAATAAAAAAATATGACTTTTTCAAATAATTACTTTTTAATAAAAAACTGCTCAGATAATAAGGAGGGACATCCAAAATCAGGCCCTATTGGGGCGGAAGGAATATCTGGAGGGCATTTAGGGATATAAATATTATATATTTAACTTATTTTAACCTAAAAAGTTTCAATTAATTTTCCTTTTTCCACAAAAGATCGAATATCATTGTAGGCATTGAGAAGAACAGTCAAAGCCGATTCCAATCTGTTGTAAACCGGATCTTCGTTCCCGAGCAGCTCCCTTGCATTCGTCAGTATTTTCTCCCCTTCATTTAGATAATGGGTCATGTTACTAAAGACCTCTTGTCGTAGTTGATGTTTTTCCCGTTCCTTTGCAATCACCGGCAAAAGCCGCTGAATGGAGTATTCCACCAAGGCGTCCCGGGGCGTATCAAAACTCTTTGCCACCCGATCGAGACTGCTCAGCGTTCTCCTGCTGAGGACAAAGGTTTTTTGTGTTCGATTTGGCTGATTGAATTCTTCGGATTTGAACCTCTCCGCAATGAGGTTCAAGGCCTCCATATCCTCCAGCAAGTGATCAAAAAGGGATTTTTGCTTGATGCCCAGATGGTACGAAACAATACTCAGGGCCTCTATGGCCCTTTCAGACAACCGAAAAGTGGCCCTGACGGATTGCCTACCCCGAAGCTCCGAGGGGGATGGTTGAGGTAGAGATATTGTCCTGGTCCGCTCATCTTTTTCATTTCTTTTCATTTTTCTCCTCCCGTCGGCTTGCGGGTTTAAAGTGGAAAAGCGCCTTTATTACTAAATGATAGCTAGTTTTTTTGATAATGCAACTATTTTTTTAAATTATCAAGTTGACATGAAAAAAGTCGTGCTTATTATTTGAGCAAGAAGAAAGTTTGATTAAAGAGAAAGCAAAATTAGAAACCTAGGAGGTACAAATCATGAATCTCGTAAGATGGAATCCAATGAGGGAAATGGAGACATTGCATAATCGTATCAACCGCCTTTTTGATGGCAGCGTTTTCCCAGCCTTGAGCCTGGATGATGGCATGAATCTGAGCAACTGGCGACCGGTTGTGGATATCTATGAGAATGAAGATACGGTTGTTGTGAAGGCCGAAATTCCCGGCGTTGATAAGAAAGACATCAAGGTGGATTTGAAGGATGGTGTATTGACCCTTAGCGGGGAGCGCGCCCATGAGAAGGAAGTGAAAGAGGAGCACTATTATCGCAAAGAGAGGGCGTTTGGAAGCTTTCATCGATCCTTCAGCGTGCCGGCAGAGATTGATCCAGATACGATCAAAGCGGAATTCAAAGACGGTGTTTTGAAGGTGGAGATTCCAAAGCCTGAAGAGAAAAAGCCGAAAAAGATAACGGTCCATTAAAAGCTGCCCATCCATTCACCCTCTAGAGCAAAGGGGTGGCTCCCTGAGAGCCACCCCTTTTTTGTT
>JASFIT010000504.1:0-3074 GCA_050122535.1 Desulfobacteraceae bacterium
GGTGATACCTGACTTCTTCTACGATTCGAAACATGCTTCTCATTTTGAAAAGAAGAAAAACATGGCTGCTATGCTCAAAGAACGCCTCCCCAGGAGAATCATAAAACTCTTTAAAGACCTGGGAAATGTGGCCGACATGTTGGGATACAATGCCTACTTGGTGGGTGGTCTTGTTAGAGACATCTTTCTAAAACAAGAGAACCTGGATTTGGACGTTGTTATTGAAGGTGATGGGATCAAGTTTGCCCATGAGTTCGCTGAGCAATATGAAGTGCGGGTAAGGAGCCACCGGAAATTTGGCACTGCCGTGCTCATTTTTCCTGATGGCTTTAAAGTGGATGTGGCCACGGCTCGTATGGAATACTACGAGTCGCCAGCAGCCCCTCCCACCGTGGAAACGAGTTCTCTTAAGATGGACCTCTTCAGACGCGACTTTACCATGAACACCCTTGCCGTTAAACTGAACAAACGGGAATATGGGGTTTTGGTAGATTATTTTGGTGGCCAGAAGGATCTAAAAGAAAAGGTCATACGGGTTTTGCACAATCTTAGTTTTGTGGAGGACCCCACACGTGTGCTGAGGGCTATCCGTTTCGAACAGCGATTCGGGTTCAGAATCGGGAAACTGACCCTTTCCCTCATAAAAAATGCGGTCAAAATCAACTGCTTTGAAGAACTCTCTGGCAGGCGTCTCTTCTTGGAATTGAAGTTATTATTGAAAGAACAAGCCCCACTGCAAGCCATCAAGAGGATGAATGAGTTTCGCCTTTTGCAATTCATTTCGCCAGAGATCGGCTTCACAAAAGATCAAAAAACCCTCTTGCAAGAGATAGAAGGTGTCATTTCATGGTTCAACCTGCTCTATCTGGAAGAACCTTACGAACCCTGGAAGGTCTATTGGCATGGACTCACTTCCCCCCTTGATGCCAAAGCCTTGCATCGATTGGCCGAAAAGATGCAAATGGTGGATCAGGAAAGCCGCAAGATGATATGGGATAGGGAACAAATGGGTGGCGTGTTGGAGAAACTCTATAGACTAAAGGTAGACGACAACTATGAAATCTATACATTGCTCTCCCATTATGATACAGAGATCCTGCTTTACATGATGGCAAGGCTGAACATCGAAAAGACCAAGCGCATGATCTCCAATTATTTTACGAAACTAAAGGGTACAAGGGTCATGCTAAAAGGGAAGGATTTGAAGCACATGGGCGTTAAGCCGGGGCCCATTTACAGGGAGATATTTGATGGCCTTTTAAAGGCCAGACTCAACAATTTGATCAGCACAAAAGATGAAGAGGCCGTCTTCGTGAAGGAGATGTTCGGAAGCCACCTGGGAACGGCATAGAAGAAATCGTGGCGATTACGCCCCACCCTACCCTCAGCTACGAGAACAACAAATGACTAATGACAACGGACCCATGACGATCACTACGGATTATGAAGTCAAGCTGGAAATCTTCCAAGGTCCCTTGGACCTTCTCCTTCATCTGATTCGCAAGAACGAGGTGGATATCTTTGATATCCCTATTGCAACCATTGCGGAGCAATATCTGGAATACCTGGACATGATGAAGGCCTTGAACATAAACGTAGCTGGTGATTTCTTGGTAATGGCTTCGACGCTCCTTCATATCAAATCCAAGCTGCTGCTTCCCCAACTGGAAGAAGATGAAGAGGAAGACCCTCGAGTGGAGATTACTCGACCACTCCTGGAATACCTGCGTCTGAAAGAGATGGCTGGAGAACTATTAGAAAGGGAACTATTGGACAGAGATGTGTTTGCCCGTCGTTTGTCCCCTGATTACACGGTTCAACTGGAAAGTGAAGAACCTCTCCTGGACGTCAATCTCTTTCAACTCATGGATGCTTTTAAAAGGATTCTTGAGGAGAGGCTTCCAGGGGTTCCATTAAGATTAGAAGTTGACAAATGGTCCCTCAAAGACAAGACGACCTACATCCTTGAACGCCTAAAAAACGAAGGATCCATTTACTTTCAACACCTTTTCACCGAGGACAGAACAATCTCCGAATTCATTGTCACCTTTTTGGCCTTGCTGGAATTGGTCAACGTTGGCATGATCAGAGTCTTCCAGCCCAATGCAGATAAGGATATACGATTGCAGGCCCTTTTCGGAGATAATGAGGACAACTGACGTGTAACAAAGTTTTGGATTCATGGAGCACTGGAGTGATGGAGTGGTGATGCATTGGGAAAGAATAAGAATGCAAGTAGATAATCCAATACGCCAACACGCCATTACGCCATGTTTCAGTCGGAGACAGTGCTTATGAGTAAATCACTGAAACTTATCGTGGAAGCAATGCTCTATGCTGCAGAAAAACCGCTCAGCGCCAGGGAAATACATTCCATCATTCCCGATGCCAAGTTACCCGATATAAAAAGTGCCCTGAAGGTTCTGCAATATGAGTATGAGGCCATGGGGCGCAGCTTTACCCTCAGAGAGGTGGCAAATGGCTATCAGTTCAGGAGCCGTTCCACATATGGGGCCTACATTATGAAAATGCTTCAGCGCTCACCAAATCGGCTATCCAAGGCGTCTATGGAAACCTTGGCGATCATTGCTTATAAACAACCCATTCTCCGTCAGGAGGTGGAAAGGCTCAGGGGGGTGGATGTGGGAGGTATTTTGAGGGCTTTACTTGAAAAGGACCTGATAAGGGTCATGGGCCGCAAAAATTTGCCCGGAAGGCCCCTCATCTATGGGACAACGAAAAAATTTCTAGAGGTGTTTGATCTGAAAGACCTCGAGTCACTCCCAAAATTAAAGGAGTTCAAGGCCCTGGGTGGGCAATACGAAATACAATCCAACCAAGAGGAAATACCATTTCAAAATGAGTCCAGAGAGGACCTCTTCGAAGAAAGAACTCCCCAAAAAAGAGCGGATTAACAGGATCTTATCTCTGGCTGGTCTCGCATCAAGACGAAAAGCGGACGAACTGATCAAGGCAGGTCGTATTCGTATAAATGGACTTGTAATCAGGGAACTAGGGACCAGGGCTCGTTGGGGAATAGACAGCATCAAGGTGGATGGTCAAGAGATAAGAAA
>JASFIT010000505.1:0-3053 GCA_050122535.1 Desulfobacteraceae bacterium
GAGAGTAAAGGGGGGCAGGGGGTATTTAGCAGCAGGTGGACCATAGACAATGTGATTTGAAAATCAGGAATTCGTCATGGCAAAAAGATTTCTCACATTTCAACATATGCCCTGGGAAGGTCCAGGCATCCATCTCATAAGATCAGCTGAAAAGCGGGAGGTTAAGCTGGAAGTGATAGAGGTATGGCATGAGCCCATTCCCGATCTCGCAGCTTATGACGGTTTGATTGTCCTGGGCGGTGAACCCAATGTGGATCAGGAAGAACAATACTCCTTCTTGAAGGCTGAAAAGGCGGCCATCCGTCAAACCATTGAAGAGGACAGACCCTACCTTGGTTTTTGCCTCGGACACCAGCTGCTCGCTGATGCCCTGGGGGCCAATGTGGGAGATAATTTCTGCCGCAGTGTGGGTTTCATAGAGGGTCAAATCACAAAAGAGGGGAGTCATCACCCCCTTTTGCAACGTCTTCCGCAAACCTTCTCCATATTCAAGTGGCATGCCCAGGCGATCTTACCGCCCGTGCCCAAACATATTGAGGTTTTAGTTACGTCCCAGGAATGTCTGGTGGAGGCAATTTCCATAACCAACAGACCATATGTCGTCGGCTTACAATTCGATAACCACGCAGCCACCCAGGTGAATGTGACCAAATGGCTTGAAGAGGATAGCAACTGGCTCTCCCGTTCCCCAAGCATCAATCCTTCCAAAGTGTTGTCAGATGTAACGCGGCTGGAGAAGTCAATGGGAGAGCATTTCGAAGTACTTTTCGACAATTTTATGAAGTTGGTCTTTGGCCCAGATTGATCTAGATCTCACCCGTCAGTCTCAGTGCACGCGTGGGGTGAGGACATAGAAATAGGAGGTTGTAACAAATGGCAAAGAAGATCCTAATTTCAATATTTATCACGTTTCTTATGTTTGCATACATGAGCCCGCTTGCAATAGCAGAAAACCCCACGGAGGCCCCAACCTCCACTCAGGAGGTATGGTCTGAAAAAAGTGTAGCAATCGATACGGGCTGGACCCTCTTTGCAGCCGTATTGGTCATGTTCATGCAGGCTGGTTTTGCCATGCTTACGGCGGGGTTCTCACGCTCAAAAAATGCAGGGAACATGTTAATGAAAAACCTTATGGATTTCTGTTTTGGAAGTATCGCTTTCTGGGCCATAGGGTTTGGTTTAATGTTCGGGGCAGGTAATTTTCTGTTTGGTACGAGCGGCTTTTTCCTCACAGACTCTGGTGAAACGTTTTCTGCTTTGAGCTGGAGCAAGGTTCCCTTGGAATGCAAGTATTTTTTCCAGCTGGTATTTTGTGCCACTGCTGCGACCATTGTGGCCGGGGCCATGGCAGAAAGGACAAAGTTTGTGGCCTATATATTTTACAGCATTGCTATCACGGCCATCATCTATCCCATCGTGGGTCACTGGATCTGGGGTGGTGGCTGGTTAGCCGAGTTGGGCATGTGGGATTTTGCCGGATCCACGGTGGTCCATTCCACAGGAGGCTGGCTTGCCCTTACCGGTGCCATCATGCTGGGGCCAAGGACGGGCAAGTACGCGGCCGACGCCTCTTCAAATGCCATCCCTGGCCACAATATTCCGTTGGCTGCATTAGGGACGTTTATACTCTGGTTCGGATGGTTCGGGTTTAATCCTGGCAGCACCATGGCACTCGTCCCCGAAATCGCACATATTGCTGCCACAACCAATATTGCTGGTGCTGCAGGGGGAATAGCGGCCATGATCGCCGCCTGGTGGATGTTTAAGAAGCCTGATGTGAGTATGGCCCTCAACGGTGTGCTGGGTGGATTGGTAAGTGTAACGGCCTCTTGCGCGTTTGTCTCTTTGGGAAGTGCAATCTGGATTGGGATCGTAGGAGGTGTCTTGGTAGTCCTGGCCGTATATTACATTGATCAGTTTCTGCACATTGACGATCCCGTTGGAGCAATCGCCGTTCATGGGGTCTGCGGGTCTTGGGGAACACTGGCCCTGGGTCTCTTCGCCCAAGACAAATTCTCTCCAGGAACCACCGGCAACGGCCTCTTTTTTGGGGGAGGGGTGAAGCTCCTCGGTGTGCAGGCACTAGGGGTTATCTCCGTACTTGCCTGGAGTCTGGCAGCCGGATTCCTCCTCTTTTATGTGATCAAAAGCCTGGTGGGTCTGCGCGTTAGCAGAGAGGAGGAGCTGCGTGGTCTTGACATTGATGAACACGGAATGGAGGCCTATCCCGGATTCTCCATCTTTACCACCCAGTAGGTTTTCTATTTGAAAAAGATCTTGACAAAATAACCGAATATAATAATGTAAAATACTGGGTTCCGCACAAAGGTGTACGGAGATTTTCCACAACGAATGACGAAGGCGTCTCTCTTCTTTAAGAAGAAAGGCGCCTTAATTTTTCTCTTAGGGGCAGAGTCGCAAGCCTCTGCGCAAGGGGTTATTTTGCCCCAATTAATAATATATTGTATTCGATATATCGAATATGCTATGGTGAAAATCGTCCGCTTTACCTATCCTGGGCGAACCTGTAAAAGGATATTCAAGAAAGGAATCAGCAAAGAAATGACAGATTCAAAGGGTCCTATTTTGGCCCTGTTTTACTGCCAGAATACCCCCGATAACGGCGAAAAGGAGAGGCAGGCCCTGGAGGGGAAGTACGGGAAATCCCTGCGCCTTTTTCCCATTCCCTGCAGCGGGAGATTAGATCCCCTTCACCTTCTGAGGGCACTGGAGGAATTCGCCGACGCTGCCTATCTCATCACCTGTCCGGAGGGGACTTGCCGATATTTTGAAGGGAATCGGCGGGCCATGAAGCGGGTGGAAAGGACCCGGTGGATCATCAGGACCATCGGTCTGGAGGAGGAACGGGTGGGGCTCATTGTCAGGGAAAAAGATGATCGCAGGCCCCTTTCAAAGCTGGCAGAAGAGATTGTGGATTTAACCTGCAAGCTGAGTCCATCACCCGTACACAAGAAGGCTGCATAGCAGGGGCTAGGGATAGCATTGATACTGTCGAAAACCGACTTCGGAGAGGCTGGTGGAAAATGTCCATA
>JASFIT010000506.1:0-3051 GCA_050122535.1 Desulfobacteraceae bacterium
ATCAGATAGTCTCTATATCTGGTCACCTCCATCTTTGCGAGACCTGACTCGAGGTAGAATTCAAAGGCTTTTCGATACTTTTCATCATCGCCCCACTGAAAGATAAAGAATACAAGGCAGTTGATCAGAATAAGGAGTATTGTGGCAATGGGTGGGTTTTGCTTACTGATTTTTCCAGTCAAAGGGATGATAAGCATGGCAGTCCTGTTTGCAGCGTTAGGTCTAAATATTATCTGGCCCTATCAAGAGAAATTAGGGCCAATAATATTTTACCGGAATAGGGAACGTAATGACAGGAAAAAGACCCTGATGCACCATCAGGACATCATCTGCCATTCGACAGGCTCATGGTCCTGAGCAAAGTCGACCCTTCGACATAGCTCAGGGTCGATGCTGAGCAATGTCGAAGCATCGAAGGACTGCGTTGCCTTCGATCGCCCCTCCCCCCGCCACCCGCCTATGCGGGGGCAGGCTTGCGGCGCCTTACATCTAATACCTTGCTGGTGGTCAGGAATGCCACATAACCTACTGATTTCAGTCTTAATACCCAAATTAGATGGAGGATTTGGGAAAGAAGGGTTTGCTACAGGTAGGCCTGGTAGTCTGAGGGGATTGGTAAGGCGTAGAGAGGGGCAACTGGAGACAGCGTTGAAAAGAAAAGGGGATATATTTTGATCTTCAAAACCCTATGGTTGAACCCAACCGAGTCTACAGATCATGGTTTGAATTCTGGAAGGTCTCTTTAGAACATGGCTTTGAGTGTGACTAACTCCAGTTGATCGGCCGCGTCCTCTGCCCGGTCCGAGACTTCCACAATAGCGTCTAAGCAGAGTTTCAAGTGCATTTTTTGGCTGTGGTCCAGCGAAGATATGAAGATCGCCTTTGTCAAATCCCACTCGATCTTATCCACCTCAGATTCTTTCGTGCCCACATCCTTGGCGAATTGGCGGACTGTTTCTACGGAGCATTCTCCCTCAAGGAAGCAGAAGACTGCCTCTCTTAGGGGCTCAATGATGCCCAGTGATTCCTGCACCGCAGCAAGAAACTGCGTATTCAAACTTTCAGGGATTATTGGGCGTTGGTTCAAAAAGAAATTGGAGCACGCTTCTCCTGCATTGGCCACCTTGTCAATGCTTTCAACCAACTTATAGATGTCTTCTCGCAGTAATGGCAAATATGCCCCGGAATAAAGTTTATCCCGTATCTCATAGCGGATCAAATCTGCCTTTGATTCGAGACTGCGCGTCTCACGGGCCAAGGCCTTTGCCTCCTTTACGTCTCCTTTGAGATAGACCTCAACACCTTTAAGTGCCCCTAAGACGCACTCTTCCACTTCATCGAGGTAGTTGAAGATGAGCTTGATGACGTCTCTTTCCTTCCTAAAAAACACCATTTTTTTTGCTCCTCAAGAAAGATTCTCTTAACATGTGAATAAAAATCCGTTCTTACTAACGAAAAAAACTTTTTCCCTGGGGCCTTCCTCTTTTACCGTTCGCTGATAATGATCAAATCAATTCCCATCGGTCGTCTCCTTTACATTATATCTCTTCACCATAACGCCATTGATAGAAACCTATACAACAAAAAAGAGGAGGATGCAGCTAAACACGGGGTCAATACCCACCCAGTAACGATCATCAGTATGGTTTTCCCACGGACTGCTCTAAAGCCTCTTACGAGGCCAACACCAACCACAGCCCCCACAATGGCCGAAGATGTTGAGACCGGAATTCCGAGGATCGAGAAGAGGTGCATCCCAATGGCAGCGGAGACTTGCGCGGCAAAGGCGCCTGGCAAATCGAGAGGGACTATCGCTTTGCCAATGGTATCGGCAACCTTTTTCCCATAGGTAATCGCCCCCATTGCCATAGACGCCCCCCCGATGAAGAGGAGCAAGGTGGGATTAACAACGCCCAAATTGGCAATAGGGCCCACTGCGTTCCCAGCATTGTTTGCACCCATTGAGAAAGCAACATAGCACCCCGACAGAATGGCCATCCATCCGAGGGCGTGTTGAAAGAGAATGCTACCCCTTCGGATTTTGCGGAGAATTACGCCAATGAATCGAGATAGGGCAAGGGCGAGTGCCATCACCAGTACGGGGCAGATAACCCAGCTCTCAATAATGACAATAAACTTGGAGAAATCGACTTTGGCCCCGACAGAAAGACCGATCCCGAGCACGCCCCCAACAACGGCCTGGGATGTGGAAGTGGGAATTTTGAAAAATGTGGCAAGAGTGACAAAAAAACCGGAACAGATCAGGGCAACCAAAACGGCCACAAGATTCAGTTCCTCTTTAACGATTCCTTTCCCGATGGTCTGCATGACATGATGCCCTTGAAGCAGAGCGCCTAATATGGCAAAGACCGCAATCAGGATGGCCGCTCTCTTGAACGGTATGAGTCCGCACCCCACACTGGTGCCAATGCAATTTGCCGTGTCGTTTGCGCCGATATTCCAACCCACATAGGTCCCAGCGCCGAGCAGCAAAATGATTAGTGACGGTTCTATTTTTATCTCCTCCCGCAAAAGGGATGCTAGCTCCTAGACCGACCATGGGGAAGCGGAAAGAACCATTCATTATGCTTTGATCCCAACTTGGAAATTTATAATCCCCAAGATGTTTCTTGCCCTATAGGACAAGCATTAATGCAGGCATGGCAACCATACTGTAACCCAAGCTGGAGCGATTGATAGATATTCCAAAAGTTGGGGTCTTTAAACGATTCTTTCATCTTTTCCTTGCTTCCATCAAGACCCTCGGTGAGATACTTGATGAGCCTGCTTAGACCATAGGGCAAGACCTGTCTCACACACTTCCCCGTATGGGTCTTTCCGGGTTGGGAGAGTGCATCAACGGGACATGCAGCAATACAGGCTTCGCAATCACTGCAAAACTCTTCACGGGATGATTC
This sequence comes from Desulfobacteraceae bacterium, assembly GCA_050122535.1. Classification (GTDB taxonomy): domain Bacteria; phylum Desulfobacterota; class DSM-4660; order Desulfatiglandales; family HGW-15; genus JASFEQ01. The sequence goes on from JASFIT010000506.1 coordinate 2,919, forward strand.
GTCGGTGTCAACACGTGCTGTGGTCACCACACCTCCAAGTCTAATCCTCGGGCCAAGGCCGGGTGTTAAGAGGAGATTGTTTTTTCCCAAGGTACCAAGCCCGGCAGCCCAGGCAACGTGGCGAAGTGATACC
>JASFIT010000507.1:0-3021 GCA_050122535.1 Desulfobacteraceae bacterium
ACCCCTTCAACAGCGAGGGCATGTTTAATAAGGCTCTCATTCTTATTATATTCTGTAAGGAGCTTAAAGGCTTCTTCTCGCGTTGGAATTTTTGGGCTCATTTCAAGACCTCCTGAAGTGTCAACATATTGTTAATATTATGTAAAATCACTGTGACTGGACTGGGTCTAAAGTTGATAGAACCTCTGGACCAGTGGGGAATGTATGTATCGGTGGCCCATTTTATGGGAGAAATCAGGATAAAGCAATTTCTGAATCACTCTCTCATCTAATATTTGCATTTTCCCCTTCACCTCTGTAAATGAATATGAAAATATGCCTTTGACGAATCGAGACTGTCCGACACGCAGCTTCAACAGACTTCTGGAGGTAAATGGAAATGATAGAGCTGAACCAGGAACAGAGAATGATCTTGAAAACAGTGGAGGATATTGCGCAGGAAAAGATCAAGCCGAGGGCTGCGGAGATAGATGAAAAAGCCGAATTTCCTTGGGACACGGTGAACACATACGCTGAAAACGGCGTGCTGGCGCCCCTTCTTCCTGAAAAATATGGGGGTATTGGCGCGGAATATGTGCTCTTTAGCATGATTTTGGAAGAAATCGCAAAAGTCTGTGCATCTTCGGCACTGATCCTCATTGCACAGGCAGATGGGCTGCTGCCAATCTTTTTTGGAGGAAGCGAAGAACTGAAAGACAAATACCTCCCAGGATTGACCAAAGGAAAACTTTCAGCCATTGCAGCCACAGAACCTGACGCTGGCTCAGATGTCCTTTCCATGAGAACCCGAGCGGTTCGCCAAGGAAGTACCTATGTGATCAACGGTCGGAAGATCTTCACCACGAACGGCAGTATCGCTGATGTTATAACGGTATATGCCTATACGGATCCAGATAAGAAGGCCAAAGGCGTGACCCCTTTTGTTGTGGAAAAAGGCTCAAAGGGACTGGTCTATGGCAAAAATGAAAACAAGATGGGTATGAGAGGGGCCATCAATTCGCAACTGTTTTTTGAGGACCTGGAGGTACCGGAAGCAAACAGAGTCGGCGAGGAGGGAGAAGGCATTGGAAATCTGATGGCAGCCCTGGACATGAGTCGCCTCTTTTCTGCTTCCCAGGCCGTTGGATTGGCACAAGGAGCCATTGACGAAGTGGTCAGATATGCCAAAGAGAGGGTCCAGTTTGGCCGGCCCATTTCCAAGTTCCAGGCCATTCAGTTCATGATTGCCGATATGGTGGCTGCCACAGAAGCCGGCCGGCTATTAACCTATCAGGCCGCCAGATATCTGGACAAGGAGCAATGGAGTCTCGTCCCCAAATACTGCGCAATGGCCAAATTTACGGCCTCAGATACGGCCATGAAGGTCACCACAGATGCTGTCCAGGTTATGGGCGGCTATGGGTACATGAAGGAGTTTCCATTAGAAAGAATGATGAGGGATGCAAAGCTCATCCAGATCTACACGGGAACGAATCAAATTATGCGGGTTGTCACGGCCCGGGAGATATTCAAATAGTAAGAAATCCAGGGCCAGAGGACCCGGCTTTGGACTGTTTTCAGAAGGGCTTCATTACGCTATCACCTTTAGAGTGCCTAAAGTGTTCTAAAGTGCCTAAAATGCCTAAAGTGAATGAGATTTTTGTTAGTTTAAAAATAGACCTCGCCAAAGGCGAGCACCTCAACTTTAGCTCACTTAGAACTCGTTCTGTTGGCCAAGGCAAAGCCAAGAATTTCTCACCTCGCCCACAGGAACAGGTTTTTGACTTCAAAACAAAATGGGATGCTTAAGATGGGGTACCTGAAGAAATGAATCAGACAGTCCAAATGCATGAGAATTATGAAGCTGATTTGGCTGTAGAAAGGGCCATTGGCGCCTATATCAAGTCACGCACAGAAAAGGTTCCCGATTTTGTAAAGGAACATTTCTCCTTTAGGGGGGCCGTAAGGCTGAACAGAAAGGCCTTTGGCTCCGATCTCTACAAAGTCCCCTTAAATGTGGCTTGGGCCATACCCTATCTCACCCTGAGGGGATCCTCTTCACTACTTAAGAGGATAGGCCTGGAAAAGTTTCCGTCTCATGTGGAAAGACTGCCCGTTGGATTTGAGACCAAAGTTCAAAAGGAAATAAACTGGCTCATATTTAAAGAGCTCTTAGAAATTCCATATGCTCAGGGGAAACGAAAATCAAAGAAAGATGCCTTACTTGAGGAAATTCTCAATCAACCAGAAATATCCTCTCTGTTCATTGGCGAGCTGTCCAAGATATATTCAAAATCAAAAGACCCAAGATTTCGCCCTGCCTTGGAAAAGAATCTCATGGAATATTCCAGGTCCAGGACCGCTGCCTCGGAACTGGCTGGAAATATGATCTCCCTGTCCGCAGGAGCCAGTGTGTTTGGAAAAATGACGCCTGGCGCATTGACTGTTGGAGGGGGACTGGCGGCAGCCATTGCACAACAGACGGCCATATCCAATTTCATTTTAGGCCCCACCGTGGGGGGTCTTTACTACGCCGTTTTCCCTGCCTCAGCCTCTATGGGTTTAGTCATCGCCTCCACGGGAGCCGTGATGGCAGCCCTTGCCACCCTGACCTCTTTTTCCGGCCTCATTACAGACCCCATTCAGTATAAATTGGGGTTGCACCAGAAAAGACTGAATAAACTGATCGCTTGTCTGGATAGGGAGCTAAGGGGATTAGGAGATTCAAAACTCAAGATCAGGGATCAGTACGTGGCTAGGGTATTTGATCTGGCAGATCTGTTTAAGAAAGCCACAAGAACCCTTGTTTGAAACGCTTTTTGATCTTTTAACTTTCTTATTATCTTTGACACGCATGGGTTATGAGCAAGCGTACTTTCGCTATCATCATTGCTGGATTCTTTACCGTCTTCATAGCGTTCGCCGTCAGGTACGCCTATGGTTTGCTACTCCCTGAGATGCTCCCTGCGCTGGCCATCTCAAAGACGCAGGCAGGAGTCGTCTATTCTTCATACTTTATAGCCTACACTGTCTTTTCTCCTA
>JASFIT010000508.1:0-3019 GCA_050122535.1 Desulfobacteraceae bacterium
AACAAAATTTTTCGTGGTTTCGGATTTTCGTGTTTTCGTGATTAATGATCCTTTTTTCTCAAAAAGACCTGCAATTCATGGCCCTTGCCAAACCAGGTAGAGGGTGTATTTAGCAGTTCCGCAAGGAATTTAATGGGACGATAAATGAGAAATGGGATCTCCCCCTTTTCATAGAAGGAGACCCGATGCGTCTTGAGCCTTTCCACCGAGAAGCCTGATCGCTCAGCCAGTTTGCCCATCGACACTGGATTGAAAAAACTGATGTGCCCCCCATGCTCTGAGATACTGAAATATTCCCAACGATCTTTCCTAGAGTGGGCAGTCCAGCTATTCGTGTTTCCTGTCCTGATGACTAGAAGACCCCCTTTGTGCAGAATGCGATGGCATTCCTTAAATAGACTCAATGGATCCTTGAGGTGCTCAATAACCTCAAAGAGCGTAACCACATCAAATGATGCTTCAGGCAAATGTATATCCTGAAGAAACCCTTGATAGACCTCAAGCCCTGACTCTATGGCTGCCTGAGCCGGAGCAGCAGAGGGTTCCACGCCGGCCGCACGGATTCCAAAGCTTTGGGCAGCAGAAATAAAGGCGCCGTTTGAGCACCCCACGTCAAGCAGGCGAATTTCACCCCGTTTTTTGCCCAAAAACTGTTCAACCCTTCTAATAATCTGCTTGGTATGCCTCAGAAGCCTGTCGGCGGCCTTCCCACATGGCCATGTCCCTTTGGGATCATCAAATTCGTCCATGGAATGCCAGTAGAGGTCTTCACTACATTGGCTCACGAGTTGCTCGCACTCTGAGCAACGTTTCAACGGCCCCTGCGGCAAAAATATGTCGGAGTCCACCAGTTCAGAACGGCATCCAACAGGGCAGGATTCAATATAAGATTTAGAAGCAATGACCATGGAAGGGAGTGATGGTGAGCCCGACGTTTTTCCTTTTGGGTTCATAGCCTCATCGAGAACAAGCGAACAATGAGAGCAAAGGAAAAGACCTTAGGTTGGCGACACCAGCCAGACTATTTTTCTACAACATAAAGGACCGAGTTCTCATGAATACCGTGCTTATGAAACGTTTCTGCCCCAAAAAAATCAATCTTGTATTGATTCACCGAAAACCCTACCTCCTCCAATCTCTTAACATAGTCCCTTCTTTCGTAAAGCCTTAAATGATCGCCTTGGCCAAAGAACTTCGCCCGTTCTTGTGGCGTCGTTTTTGTGGCATCTTCATGGGTTGTAGGTAGGCTGTTAACAATAGGCACCATTAAAATTCCGAAACCTCCCGATTTTAGGATTCGATAAAGTTCTCGCATGGCCTTTCTATCATCAGGAACATGTTCCAAAATATGCGAACAAAGAAACATGTCGATAGAGTTGTCTTCAAAATTTCTCATGTCCATAATATCCACATTCAGGTCAACATCTGCCCGATAGAGATCAGTGGTCACATACTCTATACAAGGATGTTTTCTTATCCATTTGGATAATGCGAGTGATGGGGCAAAATCAATGAACCTGTACTTCTGTTTATTATCTAATCTATCAAATTGTTTTCTCAGAAACAGGGCATACAACCTTTCACGATCAGATGCGCCACATGATGGACATAAGTACATCTGAATATTGAGGGTCTCGAATGAAGTTATTGGATGAACAAAGCCGTGCTCAGCAAGGTTTCTCGTAAATGACTTAAAGATTGGTTTGAATCGGCTCAGGCCGGCATCACAAATCGGGCAATAAAATTCTTCACCTCTATAATTTCGAATGGTCCATTTGCGAACTACTGCTCTTCTAAAATCCTTTGGTTTGTAACCTTTAAACTGCTTACGCATTCTATTTTTGAACTCTAGTAACATCCCTTTGTCCCATGCCTGGTCACGAAATCCATAACCCTGCGAACATAAAGTTTTTCCCGCATCTTTTCTGAAACGAGTCGCTTACCTGCTAGGTTGCAGCGTATCAAGCCTTACGAGCCACCATTGTTATGTAGTCTGAAAATTCGTATTTTTGAGTTAACCATATAACAATTCTTGCTATTATTCCGTTAGCACCATCCTTCCGAAGATGTGACCAGAATTCAAAGAGAACAGGCTCGAACCCACAGGCCTTCATCAAGCGTGAAAGACTTTTCTTGTTAAAAGAATAGATATGCCAGGGAAATCCGAAGTGTTTGAAATCGGCGTTCTTGATCCCCTTCTGATTTAGAAAGGTCTTTAACCGATTGGATGCACCTTCGTGATTGGGGACGTCAATAAACAAGTATCCCCCATTGTCCAATAAGTATCCACACCTTTTGATCAGGTCTTTCAGGTTGTAGACGTGTTCTAACACAGCCCAAAGCACAATTCCTTTATATTTGTACTCCGGGTCAAAGTCTTCAATTCTGCCGTGATGAAGGGGTATCTCAAATAGCCTTCGCCCAAGATCGATGAGCATACGACTCGGGTCCACCCCTTCCACTTTTAAACCCTGTTTCGAAGCTTCCAGGCAGAAGAGTCCTGTCCCGCAGCCCACATCAAGAACTCTGTCCTCTTGAGATAAGAACCGCCTTATGAGTTGAATCTTTAGTTTCTGGGGAATAAAGGATCGACTTGTGTTTTCTCCTTTCCATTTTTCATAAGACCAATCCTCGTAAAAGCTATCGTCAACGAATGCTTCATTTTCGTAGATCTCTGCAAGAGAGTCTTCTGTAAACCGCGGAGACGCATACATGATTTCACATTCCGGGCATATCCAGATGCCCACACCGTTTGACTGTTCAAAGACTATGCGTGGCTTTGAGGGGTCACTACAAATGGGACAGTTTACATGTTCCACTTCTCCTGAGAATTCACCACAGCGGAGAGTTTTTGGGGGTGCTTTGTCCAAATCCATTATGCCTTTATCTATTATGGCGCCATTAACTGGCCTAAAATCCCCTCCGGCTCCCCTTTAAGAAAGGGGAGAGCTTCCCCCTTTTCAAAAGGGGGACAGAGGGGGATTTGGATGGTCGGGAAGAACCTTTTCCTTTGCAAGTG
>JASFIT010000509.1:0-3006 GCA_050122535.1 Desulfobacteraceae bacterium
CGTTCCTATTTATATAGGTAGCCATTTATATCCGTGAGAGGCGCGTGTCGCCTACGGCGACCTGCGCCCATATTATTTATGTAGCTTTAACAATCAACGAATAAAGAGCATTCTCACGAGATCGTTAGCAAAGGAATTGACCAGGAAGATCAAGGCGCCGCAGAGGACTCCGCTTATCACGACAATAATCAAGATCTCTGCCGTCAGGAGCCGAGCAATGGTCGCACGGCGACAGCCGAGCTTGAAGATGGTTTTCATTTCACGCTGTCGCAATCGTAAGGACAAAGCGAAAACGAGGATAATGGCCATAATCGTGGCAAGAGCCACAACAGCAATCACGGCATCCAGCACATTCTTGATGCGAAAAATGCTTTGAAGCAAGCCATCAATAACCTCTTCAGGTTTAACGATTTGGTGCTTCTCCTCTTTGGAGAGATATCGGCCTCTCAAGATGGTCCCGGATTTAGTATCATGGGGCACGACGAGAACAGCGGTGATTGGATAGGCCGAAAGATTCCCATGGAAGTGAAACGAGCCGATATTTTTTTCGCTGATTTCAGTATAGTGGTATAACTTAGCGGTTGCAGCGACGTTGGTATCCGTGCGTTTAAGAACAAGGGTTGGATCCTTTAGTTTTGTCACGTCCTGATGCCCGTGTCCCAACCCCTGGATAATCCAGGCGGTTTTCATGTCAACGAATACCGCAAGGTCATCCGACGTATGGGATTTTTCAAGAACACCCACCACCTTCATCTTCAGAGGATATATCCCGGCCAAATCAAACAGGGTTTCCGGGGACGAGACCAGACTGTCTCCAGGTTTGAGTTTCAAGCTTTCCGCAACCTTTGCACCCAGGACACAATCTCCCAGGACGGCCAGCTGCCTCCCTTCAGCCACCTTCAGACCACGAAATTCAAAGTAATCTAGCGTTGTTGCCACAATGGGATTGCCTCTGGCTTGAAAACGGACATAGAGGGGTATGGGAATGGCCAAGTCGGTGTCCATTACTCGATCAGAAGCCTCCAGTGTCATGAGTTCCGGCACTTCATCACCAAAGTAAAGGGTATTCATGACAAGATCCAGAGCACTCCCTTTGGCGCCAACGACCAGAGGCGTGGAGACCGCGCGGGACATGAGTTGCCTCTCGCTCTCTGTGAGCATGAGTTGGAGGGCCATGGGAAGGAATGAGATCAGGGTGATGCTGGCGACCAGAGTGGCCGTCTTGATCTTGTTGAAGCTCACATACTTCCACGCTATGTAAATGCTATCTATCATAGTAGTTTTATCACCGCAGAGACGCAGAGCACGCAGAGATAAGAGAGTTTTTTAATTTGCCGCTGAGACGGCGGCAAATTAAAACCAATCTGCCTTAGGTAAACGTAAGCGATGCCTTGGTGCCCAGATAGTAGGGAGTGAACATGTTTGCGTATCTTAAACCTATTGCAATTACTGGTTGCTTTCCGCCCTCGCAGCGGAAAGCAAGAATGGCTAAAGCTGCATCACTCGAAAGACTTTCTGCACCCCCTTAACTTCGGAACACCGGGAGCAGACCTTTTGCCACGAAGTGGCTCAGCCACTTTCACTTTGCCGTCCTCTCAACGGCAAAGGGAAAATTTGGTCTCAGCGCCCTCTGCGTCTCGAGCGAAGCCCCGCAGGGGCGGGACAAGCGGGCGGTGTGCCAAATAAGTATCATAGGCTTCCATATTGAAACGCCTGGAAATCGACGACTCGATCAAAGCGTTTCAACAACTCATGGTCATGGGTTACGGCCAGCAAGGTGGCATCATGTTCCTGCACAGCGCGGAAGAGCAAGTCCAGAATGAGCATCTTGTTTTCTGGGTCCAGATTGCCCGTGGCCTCGTCAGCCAGAATTATTTTGGGCTGTGGTAGCAAGGCCCTGCATATGGCAGCGCGTTGTTTTTCTCCGTGGGAAAGGTCATCGGCGTTACGCTTCAGCTTGTCGCCTATGCCCATCGCTCCTGCCAGATCCGCTCCACGGGCGCGCACCTCTTTGTCCAGGCTAAGGGCACCGGTGATTCTGTAAGGATGGAGAATGTTGTCGAATACATTGAGATAGTCGAGCAATTCAAAGTCCTGAAACACAAAGCCGATGTTTGTGATGCGGAAGTCCCGTCTTCCTGTGTCATTGAGTTCACTGACTCTATCATTGTCCACCATGACCGACCCCTTGATCGGCGTAATGATGCCTGCAATGAGGTTCAGTAGGGTGGTCTTGCCTGAGCCACTTGGCCCTATGACCGCCACCTTCTCACCCTTGTTGACAGCAAACTGCTGGATGCTCAGGGAAAACTCTCCCAAGCGATAGTAGAATTCTAAATCCTGAATACTAATCATAATTTCTCTCTATTATTTAGCCACAGACATCGACAGACAAAAAATACTCTCAAAGTGGACAGGATAAAAGGATTAACTGGATGATAATTGCTTGAAATCATGTGAGAGTGACTTCTTGGGAAACAACAAACTTGTTTATTGTTTCCTTCGAAGCCCTCTCCCAGTATTCAATCTCACCATAGGAGATTGAATACCGCTACGCAGTGATCTCAAGCAATTTTTCTTAAACAAAATCTTCTTACAAGAAAGCGTCAGTGATAGTCTGTGTGTGCCTGCCCCGCCATAGCCTTGGCGACGGCGGGTCGGCGGTTAATTCTCCTTTGTTTTTGGTTTTGCGTAGGGATCGATGCGTTTTTCTTCCAAAAGCTCCAGGTCAGTTATCTTCCACGCCCCATCCACTGGCTCAACCGTAATATTGGCATCATATTGGTTCTGGCGGATATGAATGTGTCCCCAATGCCCAACCGTGCCCATAGCGGTCCATTTGGAACGGAACATGAGGGCCAGAGGCCGGTCACCCAGAGGTTCCACACTTACGTCCAGAATTTTTACTTCCTTCACTTTGGCCTGGGCGCCGCCAGCCTGTGTCACAACCAGCGATTTTCTGTTTTGCAAATAGATGTCTGCCAAAAGGTCTCCGGTGACACTTGT